>NZ_JACJOQ010000634.1:0-9812 GCF_014695635.1 Coleofasciculus sp. FACHB-712
TGAGCATCCGGTGCTGTCTCCCGAATTGCCATCAGCATCGCTTGATCCGCTTCAATTCCTTCGGAACTACCCAATTTCACCTTCAAAACATTTGCCCCTGTCACCTGCCGCCAGTCGCGCAATCGCTGTAAAGCACCAGATGGGGAATTAATTCCAATCGTCACAGAGGTGGGAACAATCCGATCTCGATCCAATCCCCACAAACGCCACAGCGGTAAACCCAGCCGCTTTCCCTGCCAATCGTGCAACGCCATATCAATTGCCGCCCACGCCGCAGAAGGGATTTGCGCTGCTTGCAACACCTCCTCAATTTTCTGCTTTTCCCAAGGGCTATATGCCTCTAACAGCGGCGCGATGCCTTGCAATGCCTCCAAGAGAATCTCCGTAGTTTGCGGCGGTTGTCCGACTCCAATGGAAAAAGGCGAAGCTTCCCCCCAGCCTTCAATGCCGTCTGCGATCGCGCGTACCCACACATTCATGGTTTGCGCTGTCGTCCCGCGACTGATGGTTAAAGGAAATCGCTTGTTTACTGTAAAGGTTTCTACGCTAATCTGCATTGTTGTATGCTTTATGATTTTTGAATCTACTTTGGATTAGTTTATGAAAAACCTTAGCAAGTGGAAAATTTTAAATTCTAAAATGGTGATAAATAATCAATGGTGTAAAGTTAGGCAAGATGAAGTCGAATTACCCAACGGGCAAATTGTCGATGACTTTTTTGTAAATATTCGACCTGATATTGCTGTTATTTTACCAATCACTCAGCAAAAAGAAATTGTTTTTGTTCGTCAATATCGTCATGCCGTCGGAGAAATTTTATTAGAACTTCCTGCGGGTGCTTTTCATCCAGAGGAAGAAGATAGTGTTGTAGCAGCCGCTAGAGAATTAGAAGAAGAAACGGGATATGTTGCCGAGCAACTCATTAAATTGACAATTTTATATGACAATCCACCAAAAGATACAAATAATATCCATTTATTTTTAGCTGAAAATGTTCATTTAGCTAGTCAACAAAGGCTAGATGTTACCGAAGATATTGAAGTTGTCTTGATTCCTGTTTCAGAAGTTATAGAAACAATTGCTCAGGGGAAAATTTGCGTTTCTGGAACAATTGCTGCTATTTTCTTAGGGTTGAATTTTTTATCTTGTCGAGCTGCTCAGTAAGTTGATACAAATAATCTAAATTTCTAAAAGCTGATAAGGGTAATTTAGCTAAATTTTACTAATATTTTTCTAGTGTCCATTCCCAGCTCAGACAGATTCATGTTTTTATTGATTTAACTTAATTGTATTCTCTAGATTGATAATGAGAACATTCTTGGCAAGGCCCAAAGGGATTTACTGCACAACGGATGTAAGCCGAATGAGCATTAAACTGACAAGTAATATCCCCAATTAAATAACCCACGCCTTCAATGTAATGTTGATCTGAAGGCATTTGCATTCTTTGCATTTGCCGAGCTTCTATCCTCCGCATCGCTGCTTGCAAACCCGCCATGTTTCGTGCTTCTATCCTGCGAACGTGCCACACTGAAAGCAGCCCTGGTATTAGACTAACAACAAAAATGAGGAGAATTTCTAACACACGCTTATCCCTTCATCTTATCCTTATACAATTCTACCCGATTCATATAAGTAGGTAGCCGTAAGTATTTGTAAAGTCAGTTTAGCTTATGCACTACCCATTGAAACTTTGCGAATAATGGGTTTCTCTATTGTTCAAGTTAAGGCTAAATTCGCTTTGCCGTTTAAGCATCTCGATTATAACTTTCCAGACATTCTCTAGGTTGAGTGGTCTGAAACGCCACATTCCTAATTGATGGAAGTTATTAACGTCTATTCTTTAGTCTTCAGTCTGCAAGGAGCGTACCGCTACACTAACCATTCTATTTTTAAGGTTAGCGTGATTTCCCTCTATCTCGAAAGAGAGCCAATGAAGCTTAAACTTATTCAACCAAAGGTATACAAATCTCTAGATCCAAGAGTCTATTCTAGGATCTAGAATGGAACACTGCATTAGGTGTAGTGAGAGAATATCCGTGCTGAACCTCGACTCCTTTTTCCCCCAAGAAATGACGACCGCGCCCGAACATCCCCTAGCAGCAAATCGAGATTTGCCGATTTCGGGACAAAGCGCATCTAAGGAAAAAATTCGTCACATCCAACAACGCGATCGCATTCCGGGAGTCGTCAAGCGGATAGTTTCTTTAGATGCGAATACTTTCTGGGAATACTGGTGGTGTGTTCCAGGGCGCATCTTGCTACCGGAAGATATAGAACTTTTAAGAAGCGATCGCCTCCGTGTAGAATCGATCCTGTCAAAACTGGTTTGGCTGTTTGGCGGTTACTGCTTTGGAGACGATACTCCCCAGCAGGGAGAGCAAAAACCCATCTATGATTGGCAGCAAATCATAGAATTTGCCCGACAGCATGGGTTTGAATCTTATGTGCTGGATATCGATTTTCTCCCCAGCGCCATTCAGCTTGATAACCGAAATTCCCAGCTAACTGAAAAGACTTCCTCTACTACTCATGTTGCCGTTGAACCCGCTCATTGGCATATTGAGTTTTTTCGACTGCAACCCGCCGAAGCTGAATTTTTTGAGATTCAGGAAGTCAAAAACCTCTGTAGCTGCCAAATCTGGACTGGCAAGCCGTTCCTCAAAAACCTACAAACTGGCGAAGCCGTAACCCGATACGACTTGTGGGTTTCCTATCCGGGTCATATCACAAATACTCCTTGGATGCAATAGACTCCAATACCAAAACCTGGGTGGAAATGTGGTACTTTAACCGTTCAACTCGACCCTGTCCTGCTATTAACTAATCCAATCCATCGCGTTTAGAGCCAATATTGTCATGAAAAAGCATACCCAAGAAAAAGCCAAGACTTTAGGAGACTGGGCATACCTAGCGATTGAAAAACACTTTCAAAAAACGATTAAGCACGAATCTGATGTTATCAAAGACAAAGATCCAGAAGCGTTACACCAGATGCGCGTGGGAATTCGTCGTCTACGTTCGGCGGTAAAAGGTTTTGCACCCGCGCTGGATCTTCCCAAGTCAGCCCAAGAAAACAAGATTGGCAAAATTGGTCATCGTCTTGGCGGTTTGCGGGATTTAGACGTGCTTCAGGACGCCCTAAAAAATCGTTACCATCCGAATTTACCCTCTAAAGAACAGAAATCTTTAAAAGAGGCGATGAATGCTCTGGATAAACAACGCCAGCACGCGCTAGAACAAGTCCGGGATACCCTGGAGCATCAGCAATACAACAAACTCAAGCAATCGTTGCAAGGGTGGTTGAAGCATCCGACTTATCAAGAAATTGCTCAGATGCCGGTAGAGCCGGTTCTGCCAGATTTACTGTTGCCAGAGATAAGTCAGTTATTGCTCCATCCAGGTTGGTTGCTAGGAATTGAATTTAAAGCTGGACAGATTGAAGGTAAAGAACTAAAACAATCAGCTGTATCGCGACTTTTAGCAGATGAGGGAGAAGTTCTCCACAGCTTGCGGAAAGAAGCCAAGCGCGTGCGCTACCAAATGGAACTATTTTCTGACTTCTATGGCCCTGCTTATGCAGGTTATCTGCAAGACGTAAAGTCAGTTCAAGAAACTCTGGGGAAAATTCAAGACTGCGTTGTTTTAGTAGATGTGCTGAGTGAGGTCTTGCACTCCAAACTCAAACACCAACTGCCAACACTGACTGAACAGCTAGATCAAACTGTTTACGAAGCGTGGCAAGAGTGGCAACCCCTACAAGAGCGTTACTTAAATTCCCAAACACGACAAGCCTTTCACCTGGCATTGTTGCAGCCGCGCGATGAAAGTGATATTGACAATGAACCGAAAAATGAACACACGAACGAACACAAGAATCAACAAAGTGGCTTAAAAGATGGGACTAGCGGTATCGGTTTTGGCACATAGCTTTAGGGATGCAAAAGGAGCTTTTATTCTGTAAAACGATGGGCTAGCCTGAAAGTTGGAAAAAATATTCTGATTAACGGATGCAAAAGTTCATAAGCCGACTGCGCGTGCGATACCACGAGATGGACTCCTTGGGGCACGTTAACAACGCAGTCTATCAGCATTACCTAGAACATGCAGCAGTCGAACACGATGAACATCTCGGCTTTAACCAGAAAGTCTACCAGGAACTCGGCGGCGGCTTTGTAATGCGGCGGATCGAGATAGACTATTTGCGTTCTGCTGTTGCAGGCGATCGCTTAGAAATTACCACCTGGCTACACCTAATTCAAGGAACCCGTGCCATCCGTCGCTATGAAATCCGCAAACAGGAAGAAGCTCCGCTATTAGTGACAGCAGAGGCGTTGTGGGTGTGGGTGGATCTTGCCGCAATGCGTCCGCGAGCCATCCCTAAGCAGATCCTAGATGCCTTTGGGCAATTGTTTGAGTCTGCGGTATCCGAATAAAAAATCCCTTGCCTAAGGCTAATTAAGTCATTAGTCACCAGTCCATTGTTATGGGTCATGCATTCTTTGTTACTGACCCATGACCTATGACTTGTAACAATCTTTAATTATTTTGACTCCTTGAATATATCTTGCGGCAGAAGGGTGTGCGATCGCCATACCCGTAGAATCTCTCTGGTCTAATCAATTGACCACTGGTTCTATAAATGGCCTTGATGGTCAGCGATTCTCGCGTATTGCCAGATTCTACGAAATACAACAACAAGGAGAATTAAATAATGCAGCGCATTTTTTCAGCATTAGGGCAAGCATTTCGCAACAGTATTTTGATTCTGGTTACGGTGAGTTTGCTTAGCCTCTCCAATTTATTCATTTTTGCAAATCAGCCTGCTTATGCAGCGACAAGCTCAAGTGCAAATATTAACCGTACTTCAGACCCTACTGAAGACGCTAGTTTTCGAGAAGAAGCTTACGAAGAAGCCGCAGAACAAGCTCGGAATCCAGATAAGCAGGATGAGATTTACAACGAAAGTGTAAAAGCAAACAAAGGGCCACAGGCAGAGAATGGCTTAGTTGAAGGAGCCAAAGAACTGGTTGAGAAAGTAACAGGTCAAGGCGATAGCAAATAGCTATTTGGGTAATTGATTCGTGAGTCATTAGCCCTTGCTACGGATTAATGACTCATGACAAATGGCGTAATAATTAGGGATTAGACTTAGCGCAATTTGGAACGTCAGCACCAGCTTGTCTCTTTGATAAATTGACTTCCCATCCAGGTAAGTTCCACCAGACAACACGCTTTTGCGGCTGTATCCAAAAGTCTAGATGGTTGATATCGCCGTTTTTAAACACAAGCGTTGGAAATTTTGGATAGTCGCGATCGCTCGTTTCTGAGTAATTGCGTCCGAAATAATTCATGCAAACTCTTAAGCCCTGAGCAACGCCCAATTTTTCAACTCCAGTGCCTTTTAAGGTTGAATCATCGTAGCTAAGCGTTCCACTATATGATTGTCCGGCTAATGACCCTTGAGTCACATTAACCGTGAAGTCATAGGTAACGATAGACGCTTGGGCTTGACTGGTTGCGATCGCAGCAGAACCAAGAGCGACAATAGCGATCGCCACTGAAAATTTGGGGAACAGGTTGAGCATGGCAGTGTTGATTGATGTTTTAGAGGTTAGCCGTGAGTATCACTCATGAGATGCAATAAACAGGACAAGTTCAGCCCTCCTTGAGTCCTGCTGGATAGGAATGCTTAATGGACAGTTGCTGACGTATAGGGATTTAGATAACTATCAATTGCGTTATTGAACCTAAAAAGAGGATTTCCACATTAGATTCCGTTAGAAAAATTGCAGAAATTCTTTCTTTTGTACCACGTTTTTTATTAGAAATTTCTCTCAATATATGAAATTTTTGTTTGACATCGACCTTTAGATTAACCCTCGCCCTTGTAATGCAGGAATTAGTACATTCATAATTAGCCGATGATCTTCGTGACCAGCATTCGGATCTACAACAGAGGTCACATTGTTGCCAAACTTGTTATTTTGCCCTGCCCAAGCTGCAAGTGCCTGATCTTCAGCAGATAATACGTCTGCTGCTCCACCGCTTGTAAAAAGTATAGGTAAATTGGCTCCTCCCGCCAAACTCAATATCTTTTTAAGTTTTGCTTTCGTATCCATGTCGCCTGCTAAAGCTTGACCAATACGTGCCTCTACTTCATTGCTACCCTTCGCTTTTGCTGCTTTGTAGGTGCTTGGCATTGCCCGGTCTAAAATCAAAGCTTTCACGTTTTCGCCCCGACTCTTCATAACTCGCTTGACTAAAGTAGCAGCTACTGGACTACCTAACGAATAGCCATGAACAATGATGTCAGTTGATGGGACATTCAATGTATTTCTCACATAGTCATACATAGCTTCGGCATCTTCATAGAGTCCGGCTTCGCTTGGATCGCCCCCGCCGCCACCGGGTCCATTGACGGTCTTGTAACTGTCTCCAAACCCTCGATAGTTTATAGCTAAAACTTGTGCCCCAGCAGGAACATACTCACGAGCAATCTTTGTCATATAGTCCTCTGCTGAACTCCCACTTCCCGATAAAGTCAGAACTGTTGTGTTTGCTCCACCACCAACAGGTCTGTAGAGTTTTCCTGTAAGAGTATTTCCATTGGTGCTTTGAATCGAAACCGCTTGCGTAGCGATAGCGTTAGGATTTATTAATCCCCCACCCAAGGTATTACGACGAGCGGTCTCGTCCCCAAAAAGCTCATTCCGGGCTACACCAGCTACATCATTTGCTACTGTTTTCGCACGCTGGAGTGTAGGGCTATGATTCACATGAGTAACTAACTTTCCTTTAGGCTGTGGTTGTAACTGGCGCTGAATAGCTCCCCTATTTTGCTGTACAGTTTTTCCCAGTGAAGGTTGCAAGGTTGTTGGAGAGTTTAAGCGATTGATTACTTGAGTCGCAACACGATCCGCTTCCTGCTCATACTTATCTCCTGGCTCCCCAATGGTCAACTTTGCCTGTATTGGTGGTTCTGACAACTGTTGCGAAGAGTTCAAGGGCGATCGCTTTCCCCCCAGTTGCACTCCAGGTGTCCCCAGCCGACCCATAGGCTGGATTTGTGGGGCAACTTGTTCCCCAGGCGAAGTAACCGCAACCTTAGAAAAGTCAAATCCGCTTCGCGATGCCCTTTCCTGGTTCTGCTCCCAGAAATCATTCATTTTCGCTTGCAACAGACCTAACTGTTCCTGCTCGATCGGGGTGATGGTGCCACGCTCTTCCTTGAGCTGGAGTCCAAAAGCTTCAAACTTGTTCCGATTAAAAGCTTGATTCGCTAATTCTTCTGGTGTCTGTTGCTCCTTCGGCTTCATCTGTATCGGAGCCGCAAACGGGCGACTTCTCAACTGAATCGTCGGCTGTGGTATGTAAGACTTCTGCTTTTGTAATGAATGCGTTCTCTCAAATCCCATATCAGCCTTTGCCTCTGGTAGTGCGTGTCAAGTGGTATCAGATGCCCTTGATTATCGGTACCGCTGCGATTTCCATATCATAAAACAAGCAACAAAATACTCTAATATTAATAAACTTGATTGTAATTTTTGAGTCAATCCTATAATTATAAGTTCTAAAATTATGTCAGCTAAATGACGGTTTGTAAGGCATCTATTTCAACTTGATGGTTCAACTTGATTGAACCTGGCTAAAATCCTTATTTGGCGTGTTCCATAATCTTTTTTCTATGTCTGTTGCGATAATTATAGAGATGAGTGACGGGACAAATTTTCTTAAGAACTGGCAGAAGTGTTGAAAGATAGCTCAACACTTCTGGGCAATTTGGTATTTTGTGCATTACTAGAACACATCATTACCTGTTTAGGATTACCAAATTAAGTTGCAATATTCAACGCAAAGGTACGCCAAGGAAAACGTTAAGGTTCACAAAGAGATTATTACTCACCGTCCAAGTTTGAACTCAAAACTTTGTCCTTGGGTTGTTCAGCTTTCTTAGAAGTCCGTTTTTTTTGCTGAGTTTTCGGTTTAGTAACCTTGTCCTGTGGCTTCTCTTCTAGCGGTTTGGGTGGGGGTGCGGTGCCAAAGACAGGCGACCATTCTTCTCGCAGTTTCGCGATCGCTTCTTCCTTCAGTTTCGCTTCTATCTCAATCCAGGGAACGTTGCAGTAGGCACTGGGCATCACGGTGATAAAATCGCTATGATGCGGATCGCCAAAGGATTCCCGCCCGTTAGAGATATGAACTAGCTGCCATTCTGGCACGGGCCAAGTCGTCCGTGCTGCTGCCTTCATCTGGGCGATGCTGGGGTGTTCGTAGCTGTCCAGCTTTTCGTGAATAACGTGGTGATGGGCGTCAAAGACCATTGGCACGCCAGCTTCGCGGCAAACGGCGAGAATTTCTGCCGCACTATAGGCGTATTCGTCGTTTTCTAGGGCTAATCTTGAGCGAATTTCATCGGGTAAATCGCGGATGACTTGGATCAGTCTCTCAGCGCGATCGCCCTTACCACCATGTATCTCCATCATCGCCCAAGGCGATCGCGGTTGCCCCAATAAATCCATATTCCGGGCGTGCATTTGCAAAATCTTGATACTGTTCTCAATCACAGAGGGTGTATCTGAACTGAGGACAACAAACTGATCCGGGTGTACGACTAATCGGATACCAAGAACCGTTGCGCGATCGCCTGTTGCTCGCACCTGTTCCGTAAATTCCTCTAGCATCGCCTCACCCAAATCAGTATCGGCAAAAGGAAATATCCCTGAGGGAAGTCGATAAAGCCGGAGATTATTTTCTACGCAGAAATCCAGCGCATTATTTAGGCGTTGCAAATTGTCGGTATACAGCTCCCGCAGAACTTGCTGCTGTTCCGCTGTTTCTAGTTGCAATAGTCGTTTGCGAGTGAGGGCGCGGTAACGCACTTTGTCAGACGTTGTGATGCACACCAATCCTAATTCGGGTGGTGATTTTGTAGAAGTGGAATGCGCGTTTGTCCGGTTAGGCAGATTGCTTATCATCATTGTTTTATCCTTAGTCTTCGTTTGGTTTCAAAAATTTAGCTCGCCAAAGCGGTTTGTTAAAAAAATATCTGACAAATTCAATAGGACTCAATCCAGTTTTGTTCGTAAAAAAACACGAGAATTTTCGCTGTGTAGAGACGCAATTCATCGCGTCTCTACAATCTCGCTGTTTAACGAGCCATGTTATCCGAACTTTGCATTTACACTCGCTAAATTAATTAGAAACCGGCACGCCTTTAAATGGCTGGGTATTGGGAATATAAATGTCTAACGTATTGATTCCCTGCGGAACTTGTAGCCAAACATAGGCATCGGCTGAGGCACCTTGTCCAATGCTGCCAAAATCCACTGAAGGAGTCGCACGTTTAGGAGAAACCGCCTTGTAAGTCTCGTTTGTATTCGGATTGCGGGCAGTTATTGCAGATGGGTTTAAAACATCTATATCTGGATCGGTCGGACTTGCAACCCGTCGAATCCGAAACTGCATATTTACGACATTCCGAGATCCCGTTTCTGGATCGGCAACGCGCCTTACCGAGAGTAATTCTACTTGTGCCTTGCTGTTAAAAGCCTGTTGTACAAATTGCCCTGGTTGAATTCTGGCGTTGGTGTTGGTGGCGATAGTCGGAGTAGGCACTGGAGAGGCGGCGCTAGTGGGGCTGACAGTGGGGCTGACAGTGGGAGTGCTGTCTGCATCTGGTGTCGGGCTAGATGTTGTCTCTCCGATAGGCGTCGAACCGCTTTTTAAATTAGCGATCGCGTTGAGTTCCTCCCGCAGTTCAAAAACTTGATAGGCACTGAAGCCACTGCCAATAATCGCCAAAATTGAAA
>NZ_JACJOQ010000635.1:0-2126 GCF_014695635.1 Coleofasciculus sp. FACHB-712
GATAATTTGAGCAGTTGATTGATGTTCGTGAATTAATCGCTGCAAAATATCATCCAGAATGTCATAAGAGGGTAGAGAATCTTGATCGACTTGACCGGGTTTTAGTTCGGCACTTGGCGGTTTCGTGAGGATATTCGTCGGAATAATTTCACCGTTACGATTCAGCCAATTGCATAGAGAATAAACGCGAGTTTTCGGCACATCAGCAATCACCGCTAATCCCCCATTCATATCGCCATAAAGTGTACAGTAACCAACCGCCATTTCAGACTTGTTACCCGTAGAAAGGAGGAGATAGCCAAACTTGTTCGCGATCGCCATTAATAAATTGCCCCGAATCCGCGATTGAATATTCTCTTCCGCAAGCCCGAACGACGTTCCAGCAAACAGATGTTCTAAAGTTTGGTCGTAACCCTGCATCAGTTGCCCAATCGCTAGGGTTTGAGTGGGAATACCCAGCTTTTGGGCTAATTTCAGCGCATCTTCGACAGAATGATCGGAACTGTAGGGCGAAGGCATCAGGACGCCGAATACATTTTCTGCCCCTAAAGCGGCGGATGCGATCGCTGCTACCAACGCCGAATCTACTCCACCACTCAAGCCAAGCGTAACTTTGGAAAAGCCACACTTGCGGGCATAGTCTCGCACTCCCAACACCAACGCCGCCCAAATTTCTTCGTCTTCACTGGCTGCAAGCGGTGCGACTCCCCCGTTATCCCCGGTTGCTGAGGGGGAGATCAAATCCCGCTTTTCCTCATCAAATTCCAGCAGTACCAAATCCGTCTCAAAACGAAGGGCACGACACACCACTTCCCCGGCGTGATTTAAAGCGAAACTGCTTCCATCAAAAATTAAGTCATCATTTCCCCCAACCTGATTGATATAAATGCTTGGTTGGCGGTAACGGACACTACTATGACGCAACATTGCTTCTCGCAAGTGATGCTTGCCAACACTATAGGGAGAAGCTGACAAATTCACCACCAAATCTACACCCAATTGAGCTAAGTCAGCAATCGGATTCACTGCATAGCTACGCTTTCCCCAAAATTCCTCATCGTTCCACAAATCTTCGCAGATTGTGACGCCAATGCGGAGATTATCGAGCGTAAAAGAATTTGGCTGAAGTCCCGGTTCAAAATATCGATATTCGTCAAAAACATCGTAGCTGGGCAACAGTCGCTTGTGAAAAATTTGCTGTATTTTGCCCTGTTCTAAGCAGGCAATACTATTAAATAACGGTTTACCTCCAGCGGCGTGCGCCTCCGGATTTGGGTCTACCGTACCCACCAACACCGCTAAATTGGGTGGCAAATCCTCTGCTAGCTGCTGCAACACCGTTGCCATAGACTCGACGAAGCCGGGATTCAGCAGCAAATCTCGTGGCGGATAGCCGCACAAAGAGAGTTCCGGCGTCAGCAACAAACGGGCACCTTGCTGAGTTGCCTGTCTTGCCGCCTCTAGAATTTGTTGGGCATTGCCGGTGAGGTTGCCAATTGTGGGGTTGAGTTGAGCGATCGCAATTTTCATATTCAGTTATCACCTGCGTCGTTCTGATTATTTAAACTAATTTTTCAATCGCAGCAATTAGGATTTAGATTGCCAATGTTTTAATTCTTCATCCATAAAATAATTAACCAAATCTTGATATAGCTTTTCAATTACATCTGGATTTAAGCCTTGTTCTTCAGCCCAAAGGCGTCTTTGCTGCAACATCGACTTAACCCTTTCTGGAGCTTTCACGCTGGTTTCGTCTGTTTTAAACTTTGCTGCCGCTTTTACATATTCAAATCGTTTACCAAAAGCTGCGGTAATTTGGAAATCAATCCTATCAATTTCCTGGCGAATGTCTCCGAGGCTTAAGCAATCTTTGGGTTCTTTGCTATTTGAAAATTCCTCTAAATCTTGCATCGTTTATTTTCCTTTCATTTCTTTTTAACCGCCAAAGATAACACCGAGCTAGAGTGAATTTGCTTTTTTCTTAACTTAGCGAACTTTGGCGCGAACCTCTGCTTTAGCGAAGCGGCGCGACAGCGCTACCTTTGCGTTTAAATAAATACCAACGGTTTATCCTTAAACGGAGCAAACGCTTCAGCATCAAATCGATACAAACTCGCCGGACGCCC
>NZ_JACJOQ010000636.1:0-9616 GCF_014695635.1 Coleofasciculus sp. FACHB-712
TTGGCTGAGCGCTATCGGAATCGACGGCGGCACTTTACGCGCCGAGTGCATCTACTCGCAGGCATCATCAACTTTGAGCTAGCTCTGGTTAGCTGATTCGTGCAAGAGGTCTATTCATTACGGAGGATTACTTGATTGATTGTGTTGCAAAATTCATAAGCGATCGCGGAAGCTAGCCGTTAGGGTTTGCATGGGTGTGTAGCATTCAGTTTCTAATCTCACTCTTAGGAGGGGCAGCGATGTCTTCTATCGAGGACAACAAAATAATTGCTCGACGGTGGTTTGAACTCATCAACGAACACAAGATTGAGGAGATATGCGAGATGACTGCCCCGACTTGGAGGATGCATGGTGGTCCGCCAGAGCTTATCCCTGGACCGGACGGGGTTCGCGAACTCTTTCGGACAATGGGTTCTATCGAGCAGAAATGGACGATTGAAGACGTAATTGCTGAGGGTGACAAAGTTGCCGTGCGTGCGATCAACACCTGTGTCCAAGACAGTTTCCTTGGTATACCCGGTCGCGGTCAGCCTCAGACATTCACGGCTACGTTCATTCATTGGATTGCTGACGGCAAGATACTTGAAACTTGGCGAAACGCTGACGATCTCGGACGGATTCTTCAGCTTGGGGCACGGATTGAGCCGGGAACGTCTGAGCAGTAGCCTGAGCAGTAGCCGTGGAGGTAGACTCGATAGTTCAAAAGGTGCCTAGCGTATTTTTCAGTACTGCGATCGCGGGCGGTAGCCTGAAGGATGGCGGTTCAAAAGTTATTTGCCTGATTCAATATCTCAGTGAATTGTAGATAGGGCGGTGATTTAATCGTGTCGATTTTTGGCAAACTTGGGCGATTTGTAAGCTTTTGGTTGGTCGCTACTCATACCCATCCAGGTTAATTATCTTCTCCTGACTTAGGGTTTCGTGGCTCATCACCGCCTGCCTAACTAGGCTAGCTCGCCTATTTGCTTGTTCGGATTTTTGCAAAAAGCGTTCCGCCATCTCACTATCGTTCGTTTCGCCCAGATGTTTAGCCATGTGGCTCATTAACATTTCGCTCTCCTCGATCCCGCGAAGTGTTTTCCAAAGTGAGGCTTCAATAGACTCCGTTACTTCTACAAGCAGAGAATTTAGGGAATAGGCATGTCCTGTATGGCAACGGAACCGGATAATGTTGCCTTCTTTCAGTTGCAGAAGCATCCCGTGGCACTCTGGACAGGTATAGGGAGAGAGCTTCCCAAGCTTCATGATGCCGCTCTCAAAAGCATTGTCTTCCCGCGCTACTTTGACTTCAATGTCCATCTGCTCAGACACCAGATGTCCTCCTTTCTTCTCGACGGCTTCGTTTGTCATCTCAATCAATAAAGCGCCCATTTCTGCGACGGGGACGCACCAATCAACCTCTACCGCTTTCATCGCTTGGATAGGCATGGAGGCGTGAAGTGCATCAAAAGGGTCTTGGACAATCGCTTTCCCGCCTTGCTCCTTCACTGCGTACAGCCCAGATGCCCCATCATCAAGCATTCCAGTAAGAACCACCCCGATCGCTTGATTTCCATAGCTCCGGGCGGCAGAGCGGAATAAGACGTCAATCGAGGGACGAAAGCGATTTTCTTTCGGGCCCTTCGTGACTCGGACATACCCCGATTCGACAAGCAGATGGTGATCGGGGGGAGCAACATAAACCCGTCCCGGTTTGATTGCCTCTTTGTCAATTGCATGGGCGACTGGCAGCGAGCAAACCCGATCCAGAATTTGGGGCAAAACACTTGGATACGCTGGGGCAATATGCCAAACAATAAAAATAGCACCGGGAAAATTGGAGGGGAGTTGAGCAAGAAGCTTTTTCAGGGCTTCCATCCCTCCCGCCGATGCTCCAATGACGACGATCTCAGGCTTTATCACTTATCTTCCTTGACTAAAGGCGATTACCTTGCGGAATTCATGATTTTTAGCGAGAGTAGAACGCATCTACTCACTCAAGTCCAGTCATTTATGAATGGTAAAAATAGTAAGTGGTATCCTCTTGTGACTGCTAACAGCAAAAACTTATAGGCTGCTTGCGCTTGTTCGTTTCTTCCAGCTTATCGAAACTCGCCTTTGTCTAGCAGGGGAAAAATGGTCGCTAAGAGCAACTGTCTGATTGTTGGTCAATCTAGGCAAAATTCTCTTCTCAGGAGGAGAAGACAAAACTAAGCCTGTAATGCTCTTTCTATAAGCATTACAGGCTTAACCAATCGTATCCACTGCTCATTTAACGCCTTAAATCAGCGATCGCTCAACCACCATCTGATGAAATCTCCTCAATTCCGGTCAAAGTTTAGTGACGGGTTTAAGATTTGCCAGACCCCTATGAAATAGGGCATCCTGTACAATTATTTCTGGCAAAACATCCTTGAACATTTCCACCGTCTGCTGAATCCGCTCGAAATCTTCGGGATTGTCCAAGCGATCGCGTGGCGTCTCCGAAAGAGAATCGCGCACTTCTCGCTCACCAATCGCAACAACCAACTTATTTATCCCTTACCGATCATTCATGTAGGGGCATACTGCCATGCCCCTAAGCAAGGAATTGAGGGTGCTTCGCGCTTTCCTGGTATCGTTTACTGTGCGTCGTCTGCGGTGTTCTTGTCGCCCTGTCCCAGCAAGGCGCGAGTAGCGGCAATCACTTCAGGCGCTGCCAGCACTAGAGACGTTAACGAGCAAACCGTCGCCACCTGGCAGTACTCGCAAAAGGCTTTGTTCTCGCTCCACTCTTCACGAGCTAGCTCAAGATTAGTCACCACGTCAATCAGGATCTTGATACCCATTGCAATGGGTAAGAGCGGGTTGCGTCTAGCGCGATCGAGACCACCCGCAGCCGCCAGCCAAGCGGTGATGGCGTAAGTAAGCACCATTATCGGGCCATCGGGTGAGTTAAATCGGCTGTAAGCATAGTTAGATGCGTCAACGCGGTCTGCATCGAAAAGCGTTTGTCCGGGAGGATCGGGTAGATGGCTAATAATCCCGGTCTGATATAGGGTAACGAGCTGTCCCATCGAACCCCCTAGCATAGACAAGCCGATAATCGCTCGGCGACGGCTCATGTGAGGGTTTTGTCCTTTCCGCAGTTCCTGACTTAGTTGTTGTGGCTCCATGAAGCGCAATCCTCAATAACGTATGCGTTGACGGTCGCATCGGCTTGCACGAAGCTTTCAACCGACGAATAGAATACGCAGTCTGCATCCAATTCGGCAGCAATCGCGCCCAATGCTGCCGATGCTGATACTCGAATAAATTGCTTACCATTTTCACGAATCGGTTTGATGCCTACCTCTGACGCTGGAGGTAGTTATAAAATGTTACAATTTATCTTTTTTTGTATTCAAAATTACAAATTGGCTTAATATTTAGATTCTTTTTTCTTCTCACGATTTTCCGTTGGTTTAAGTGAAACTCCCCTTAGGTAAGAGGTTAGCTAGTAAGCAAATAACTATTATTTAAAAGATTGGAAAATTTAAAAGCTTTTATAAGCATCTTTCCCCAAATGGAGGGTCGATTTTATGGTATCGTCTCAATCTCAAGCTAAACGCATTTTATTGGTAGATGATCTAGAGGATAATGTATCCCTCCTAGAGGAGATTTTGGCGGAAGAAGGGTATGAGATTGATAGCGCTAGAAATGGTAAGTCAGCGTTAGCCAAGATAGAAGCATCGCCACCGGATTTAGTGTTGATGGATGCCATGATGCCAGGAATGGATGGTTATGAAGTAACTCGGCGGATTCGGGAAAATCCGCAACTCCCTTTTATTCCGATTCTGATGATTACGGCAAGTGAGAGTGCTAATATCCCTCAAGGATTAGAGTTAGGAGCGAATGACTTCATTCGGAAGCCGATTGATTTTGAGGAGTTAATGGCAAGAATTAAAGCATCTTTGCGATTGAAAAGTATCGTTAATCCTGCTCAATAATTTCAAGAATTATACAGTTAAAAGAAAAACCAGATAAAACCAAAATTCAAGAAATTGATTCCAGGGTTTTCACTTCTAGGGGCAAGATGACGGTGAAGGTGGAGCCAACGCCAACCTGGGATACCAGCTCGATTTTGCCTTGCATTAGGTTTACCAGTTGGGCGACAATTGCTAAACCTAAGCCAGTGCTATCGGGCATGCGATCGCGAGTTCCAGCTTGAAAGAAGGGGTCAAAAACCCGCGACTGGTCTTCTGGAGCAATGCCAATACCAGTGTCGCTCACTGCAATAGACCAGCGGTTATCAGATAACATCTGACACGTTAATTGGACACTTCCTGTCTCTGTGTAGCGAATTGCGTTGCTTAAAAGATTCGTGACAATTTGCTGCAATCGCAAGGCGTCTGTCAGCACTTTTTCAGGAGCGCGTGCAGCAGAACTATCGGCACTAGCCGAATCACAATCAACCACCATTTGTAGCTCTTTGGCTGCTGCCAAAGGCTCCAACATTTCAACTACATTGTTGATTAAAGAGCGTACATCTATTAGTTCTGGGTGCAGTTCTATCTTCCCTGCTGAATACCGGGAAATTTCCAGGGTATCGTTGATCAGGCGCAGTAAGTGCCTGCTATTGCGTAGCACGCGCTCAATGTGTTCCAGATTCGGGAAATTGTCTTGAACTTCAACATTCTTTCGTGAAGAGCGTAACATCAGCTCCGAGTAGCCAATAATTGAATTCAGAGGATTTTTCAGTTCGTGGGCTAGTTGAGAGAGATTATCCTGATTTGCTTTTACCAAGCGAGTGAGTTCTTGATTGGTTAACTCTACCTGACTTTGCACCTGCTGTAGTTCTTGCAATCGCTCCTCTACATAACTTTTGAAGCATTGGGCGATCGCTTCGTCGATGGTCGCGTCAATTGCATTGTAGGTTCGCATCACTTCCGGAACCGTACCCTCTAGTAAATCTGCCTCTAAAGTGGAAAAGATCGTCTGGCGCAGTAGACGATACTCTCGCGCAATTTCAGTGGTAGCGAAACCTTGTTCAGCCCGCAGAACACCATGATGCAAACTGTTCTGGACGATGGACTGAATATCGTTTTCTTGGGAGCGGGAAAGTACAGTTGCCATCGCTTTTAGCACATCAGGAATATGATTCCGGATCGCCGATCTGGGTAAATCGTCAGTGCTGGAAATCTGCCTATCCAAGCGGACTGCTTCAACCCAGTTTTTGGCGATCGCGTCTATTTTTCCAACAAGCAATTGGCTAAAATCCATGATGGCAAGAGGCGTGAGGAGGAATCGGTCAAAACCTTCTTGGCATCATTCTACATTGAGCGATCGCGCAGTTTACTTGTCGGGTAACTGGACTTTAGGAAATCTTTCCAAAGTTCAGCTTCGGCCTTTGTATTCAAAAGTACAACCTTGCTTAACATTATGTCCTTTCTGTAGGTAGAGGATTAAATAAATTAGCAGGTTTATTTTGGTTTGTGGCTTGTTTACTAGATTGAAAGCTTTGATGATAAGAAGCGACTATAAAACTTTTTTCCAAAACTGTTTTATAGTAAAAAAAGCTCCCAAGAAATACATTGGCGAGCTTTATTAATCCTTAGAGGATGTTTGCAAAGTAAATTGTTTTACAAACAAACTCTAAAAAAACTGAAACCACTCGTATCTCAAAAACAACTCTAATAGTCACTCAGATTTTTGGCTTTGTGTACTCCGGATCGTATTAAAATATCCCTCCCACAATTGCTTCTGAGTTTCGATTGACAGACGAGCCAGCAAAGCCTGAAATTGCAGAGAACTTGCCAGCACTTCTTCCTGAAATTTCAAAATTTTCTCGAAATTCTCGCGGTAACTGGGTGTATTGAAACCTTGCATAGTCGGCATGGTAGAAGTCCAGCTCTTGAGAATACCACTCTGCAACTCGCTTAACTGTCTGGTAAACTGCTCAAAATTATTTGCCCAATCCATTAGTGTTACTCCTGTTACTTTCTTATGGAATACCGATGAGTTGTCCACTATCTTAATCAAATAATAATTGGTGCTTAGCTCTAATGGATGATTTATAAATAAACTAAATTTTTTAAGTTAATTGTAAATATAATTTACAAAAAAGCGTCTTTTGAATTTCGGCGTTACGGTCTTGGGAAAAATCCCTCTGTCGCAGAATAGGGGTTAATTTATTTGCGGGAAGCTATCACAAGGGCTGGCTTTAGTTCGACTTTATTGTAAATGGTGAAACCTTCCTGCAACTAATGAAAGTAACCTCAAGAAATATCCCGCCTTAAGTTAGTAAAGTTACAAGACCTGACATTGTAAAAAATAATGAGGATGTATGCAAGAAGCCTATATTGTCTCGGCAGTACGGACACCGCTCGGTCGGTTCGGAGGTGCGTTAGCGGGTTTTTCCCCAGTAGAATTAGGTGCCCACGTCATGCAAGCAGCGTTGGATCGGGCGGAAGTTTCGGGGGAAGCTTTAGACCTATATATCTTTGGTAATGTACTCAGGGCGGGACACGGGCAGTCTTTGCCCCGTCAGGCAGCTTTCAAAACCGGGATTCCCCAGACGGTGAATGGGTATGCAGTGGATATGGTGTGTTCGTCGGGAATGATGAGCGTGATGAACGCCGCCACTGCTATCCGTTCTGGCGAAGCGGAAATCGTACTGGCTGGCGGCATGGAATCGATGTCTCAGACAGGGTTTTTCCTGTCGCATCGAGCCAGATGGGGGTATAAGATGCTACTGGGTGCGCCAGAGCAACTCAGTGATATTTTACTTGAGGACGGTCTTACCGATTCCACGACCACCGAAACGATGGGAGAGCAAGCTGAGCGGCTGGCAGCAGCTTACCAAGTGACGCGGCAGGATTTGGACGAAGTAGCGCTATATTCACAAGCTAGGGCAGCGATCGCAACCGAGAACGGCTGGTTCAACAAGGAGATTGCACCAATAAGAATAGAGGGAAAAAAAGGTTTGCAACTCGTGGACAAAGATGAGGGGATTCGCCCCGAAACCACCTTGCAGAGCCTTGCCAAGCTAAAGCCTGCTTTTCGGGAAGATGGGGTGTTCACGGCTGGAAACAGCAGTCAGATATCCGATGGAGCCGCAGCTTTAGTTTTGGCAAGCAAAATGGCGGTAGAACGCTATAACCTCAAACCCTTAGCCCGTATCCTTGGGGGAGCGTCGATAGGTGGAGAAACTTGGCGCTTCCCAGAGGTTCCGATTCTGGCAGTCAACAAGCTTTTAGACAAGCTCAAGATGAGAATCTACGATTTTGACTTGTTCGAGAACAACGAGGCTTTTGCTCTGAGTAGCGTGCTGTTCAACCGGAAGCTGGGCATTCCTTACGAGAAGCTGAATGTCTATGGAGGAGCGATCGCGCTGGGGCATCCCATCGGTGCGTCGGGGGCGCGAATTATCGTCACGCTGCTCAACGCCTTACAGGAGCGAAATGGACAGATGGGACTGGCATCGGTGTGTCATGGAACTGGTGGCGGAACTGCGATCGCAATTGAGCGGCTTTGATAATTGACACTTCCAAGGTTTTTACAACGTATAGCCGTAGAATTCTTGGTTCAGTAACTCAACTCAGCTTTTCGTGGACTAAACCAAAACATCTAACCTGGGCTAGGTGGAAGAGAACTGGATCAACGACAAAATCAAGATATTCAAGGTTTTTTTCGCTTGAAATAACCCATTTCCAGAACTAAGGTAATGGTGTTCGTTCGGGTTCTCAAAGCAAGGGGTGAACAACGCCTCTAAAAGCTCTGTGAGTAATATTTGGGCAACTCGTATTGAGCTACATTACCTCTGCGGTGAAGCGGGTATCAATCAGATTATTTTCCTACAGGATAACAAAGCATGGTTACAACAATAGACGATACAAAGCGGATGGCGATCGCTGAAAGATTGGCAGACTTGAAAGCCTTTCTAAATTTAATCATCTCTAACGAGCAAAAACTCATAGATTCTTGCCCTTATGAAGATGTCCGTGAGCGTCTGCAAAATATGCTTTCTGATGACCAGAAACACCTGGGCATCATAGACACTGTAATCGTTCAATACGGCATTCAATCTGAACCGAGTGCTGCAACCAAGATATTTATTCCGCAGTTTGAGCAGATGATGTCAGGTGATGAGTTTACCTATTATCAAAAACTCATTCACCACGAACTGATAAAGCATGGTCAAGCCATGAGTGGAATCATGATCCACAAAGCCGCTCAAGTTGTAGGGGCTGATATTGAACTGGCAATTGGGCCTCTCAATACTGTCAACTTCGAGGGTCGCGCTCACCAAGAACAGCTCAAGGGGATGCTCGAACAGGTGGGAGTCCGCGAAATGACGGGTCAAGACGCGCATCAGGGACTCTGGGCAAGGGTGCAAGATGCAGTTGCTGCCCTATCGGGTGTAGCTGGCAGTGTGGTTACCCAAAACACTGACAAGCAAGATATGAATATCCAGACCCTTATCCGGCTGGATCACGAGAAAGTGAATACACTTTTCACTGAAGTTGGGGCGACGAAAGATCCTCAAAAGCTCCAAGAGTATTTCGGGCAAATCTACAAAGATTTATTAGCACACGCTCAAGCAGAAGAAGAAGTAGTGTACCCGAAAGTACGCTCTTTCTACGGCGATGACAACACTCAAGAGCTTTACGATGAGCAAGCGCAAATGAAGCAGATGCTCGATGAAATTAAGGCGATTGACCCTGCTAATGCCGACCATTTCAGATCAAAAATTAAAGACCTAATGGAAGTGGTTGGCGACCACATTCGCCAAGAAGAATTTACGATGTTCACGGCAATTGACAAAAATTGCAGCGCTGAGCAGAAAGAGCAAATGGCTACTGAATTCAAAGCTGCCAAGAGCAAGATTCAGCAAGAAATGTCAGCCTAATTGCAATAATTCACGACTTCTAATAGCAGTCCTAAATGATTCGTGAAGCCAAGATACCCGACTTCTTTGAGAAGTCGGGTATCTGAACCGCTAGCTCACAACATTCATAAGCATTTGTTGGGTTTCACTGTGGCTCAACTACAACTGCAAAGATTGGCGCTAAGTGGCGAAGACACTGGAATCAGCAATAGAAATTAGGGAGTGGCTCATGGTGTCTTTGGGACTGGAAGATAAAGTCGTCTTGGTAACGGGTGGTAATCGAGGGATAGGAGCCGCTATCGTCAGTCTCTTGGAGGAGCTAGGAGCTAAGGTAGCTTACACCCACCGCAGTATTAGCTCTATTAAGGGTCAGCATGGAGCGATCGCAATTCAAGCTGATGTAACCGACAAAGCAGCGATGACGGCAGTAGCAGAACAGGTTGAACAGAAACTAGGGTCAATTTACGGGATTGTGGCGAATGCTGGGATTACTCAAGACAACTTTTTTCCTAAACTGACGACTGAAAACTGGGATGCCGTAATTGACACTAACTTGAAAGGCGTCTACAACACGCTGATGCCCGTTATCCCCAAAATGTACGAGCGGAAAGAAGGCTCTGTGGTTTGCATCAGCTCGATTTCGGGTGAACGGGGAAACATCGGTCAAACTAACTATGCCGCAACCAAGGCGGCTGTGATTGGTTTAACCAAGTCCCTCGCTTTAGAGGCGGCTCGTTATGGGGTACGAGTCAACGCTGTATCACCGGGATTTATTGAGACTGATATGGT
>NZ_JACJOQ010000637.1:0-4883 GCF_014695635.1 Coleofasciculus sp. FACHB-712
TCTCTACGTTTCCTTTACAAATTTGTACATCAATACACTATCGATATACTTTCCAGATGCTAATTTCATATCTTTGGGACATCTTCCTTCTTCTTGAAAACCGAATTTTTTGTAGAGAGCGATCGCGCTGCGATTTGTAGAGAACACTGCTAGAGTTACCTTTTCTATCAGGGGCTCATTAGCTGCCCAATCAAGCAGTTCTTGCAGCAAAAACGAGCCGATGCCTTTTCCTCTCCATTCTCTGCCAACAAAAATGGAGAGTATCCCACTATGAGAGGTGCGTCTTCGGTTTCCGTTCTCAAACTCAACAAATCCGACAACTGTGTTGTCAATCTCAGCCACCAAGTAAAGTTGCCCTGGTTGCTGAGAATGCTGTTCAATTGTTTCTTTTTCCTCCGATTTGGTTAAGTTAAATTCCTCAGCCTCAGTCACCATATACTTGCCTTCCTGAGCGACTGAAAATTGAAGATCGACGAGAGCTTTTGCATCCTCAATCAAGGCACTCCGGACTGTAACAACATCTCCAGTTTTCGAGTGGTATTCCTTTGGGGCGATTTTACTCACGACTCAATCAATTGTTTTGAGTTTTGAATGAATCAGCTCTCCTGACTGTTTATTCCGCTCGTTGCAGTTGAGCAATCTTAGGATCGATGATTTTTATACCGATGCCAGGAAATCTCACGGCGAGAGTTATTTTGTTTCCTTGCCCGAAAATGTTAGTAATTTGACCGACACCAAAGGCTTTGTGGAGGACGCGATCGCTCACGCTCCAATTCTGCCCTAGACTGCTGGCACCATTGGATGTTTGTCTCGGAGATGTTGACGCCATACCAGCGCGACTATTAGCAGTTGCCTTTGGTAAATTACTACTCAGCAAATCTGCGGGTAACTCCTTGAGAAACTGAGAATGAATGGCTGGTTCGCGGGAACCCCAGAGGCGACGTTCGCGGGCATGGGTGAGATAGAGTCGTTCTTGAGCGCGGGTGATGCCCACATAACAGAGGCGGCGTTCTTCTTCCAGCTGCGCCGGATCGTTGAGAGTCCGAGTATGAGGAAGCAATCCTTGCTCCATTCCTACCAAAAAGACGACTGGAAATTCTAGTCCTTTGGCAGAGTGCAACGTCATCAGCGACAAGCGCGATCGCTCTTCTTTCACATCATCCAAATCAGAAGATAGGGAAGCACTTGCGAGAAAACCCTCTAAGCTTGAATCTTCGTTTTCTTCCTCAAATTGCAGAACAGCGTTCTTGAGTTCAAGGACGTTTTCCAATCGGTTTTGCGATTCGTCGGTGCCTTGACTTTTCAAATCCTGAATATAACCAGAATCTTGCATCACTCCCTGCACGATTTCCGAAGCTGGCAGAGTGTCCAATTGTAGCTGCCAGTGGCAAATCATCTGCACAAAACTGTTAATAGACTTCGCCGCACGTCCAGCTAACGTCTTGACTGAGGTTTCATCTTTGAGGATTTCCCACATCGATACGCCTAATTCTTGGGCGACATCCGAGATCGCATCCAAGGTCGCTTTGCCAATACCGCGCCGTGGAGTATTAATGATTCGCGACAAACTCAGCGCATCCGCTGGATTCACAATGAGCCGCAGATACGCGATCGCATCTTTAATTTCTTTGCGGTCGTAAAATTTTAAACCCCCAACAATGTTGTAGGGAACACCCGCACGCACCAAGCACTCTTCAAAAGCACGAGATTGAGCATTCGTGCGGTAGAGAATCGCAAAACTCCCCCAGTCTAACTCTGGATCTTTATGTTTCAGGTTGCGAATTTGATGCACGACGAACTCAGCTTCTGTAATCTCGTTGTCGGCTTTGTGACAAAAAATTTGTTCGCCTGCCCCGCGTGTCGCTTTGAGAATTTTATCAATCCGCTGAGTGTTATTTTCAATGAGTTTATTTGCCGCTTGGAGAATATTTTCCCTAGAGCGATAATTTTCCTCCAGCTTTACCATCGTCCGCGTATCGTCATCCGGCAAACCATCCCCAAAGTTTTCTTGAAATTCCAGCAAGATGGTGAAATCTGCCATGCGGAAAGAGTAAATAGATTGATCCGCATCACCGACGACAAAAACCGAGCGATTTTTCCAATCCCACTCATTCTTTCTAGTTTCTCCATTCGTCGTCAGCAGGCGAATCAAATCGTACTGAATCCGGTTTGTATCTTGATATTCATCTACCAAAATGTGACCAAATTTTCGATGCCAGTAACCCAAGACTTGCTCGTTTTGTTGAAATAGCTTTACCGGAATCGCAATTAGATCATCGAAGTCAAGCGCGTTATTTTCTGCCAGTCTATCTTGGTATTTGCTGTAAACTTCCGAGATTACCCGTCCGCGATAATTTGACTGTTCCGCCTCAAATTCTTTGGGGGAAAATCCCTGATTCTTGGCGTTGCTGATGGCATAACGAACCGAACGCGGCTCAAACTTTTTCTCATCCAGGTTCATTTGTTTGGTAACAATCTCTTTTACCAAACTTTGAGCGTCGGATTCGTCAAAAATAGAAAAATTGCGGCTCCACTTACGTCCTCTTTCGTCTTGATATTTTTCGATATCGTATCGAAGGATACGAGAGAAGAGACTATGGAAAGTACCAATCCACAAGTCTTTGATGTAAATTTTATAAACGCGCGATCGCAATCTTGTTTGTTCATCCGCTGGTAACGCTGTCAGCGGCTTCCCATATTCTTTTTCAGCGAGCTGTTCGGCAAACAGCTTTTCCATCCGCTGCTTCATCTCCCGCGCGGCTTTGTTGGTAAAAGTCACCGCCAGGATATTTTCCGGATCGACCCGGTGCTTCAAAATGAGATTGGCAATTCGATAAGTCAGCGCCCTCGTTTTGCCGGAACCAGCACCGGCAACAACCAGCAAAGGCCCGCAGAAATGCTCAACAGCGCGGCGCTGGGAGGGGTTGAGGTGGCTAAGGAAGTCAGTAGTGGTGGTCATGGTTCAACTGGAGGGATGCGACGCAAGAGCGTATTTTAGCAAGGCTATCCCATACTACCTAACCTGGTTGACCACCATTGCCGTCCCTCGCTTAAGAGAGTGCGATCGCCCAGCATTAACTTCTCATCCCGAATGTAGCACTACGGATAAGATTCATGCAGACATTTTGCCTGAATCAAGTCCCCACTCGTGCTTCAGAAAGGACTTGTACATATTTTCTTTGACGATCATTTGCTCGTACAGCATAATCAAAAATTCCTGTGCTTGTTCGCGGGACATATTTTGCACTTGGTCTGAGAAGCTTCTAATACTGAATTTTTGCTCTAAAGATAATTCAATTGGCTGATTCATAGCGAGTTCCTTTACTCGTTATAAGATGAACTTTGAACCGATTTTTGATTCTCCCTTGTTGTTTGTTATTTGCTAGGGAAATAACTGGGTTCTAAATGTTGTGTAGCATCAAAAAGAAAACTTGGTATTAGATGCATAGCAACTTAACCGACACTCAACGCCATTTTGTAGCCTGCATACACGGGAAATCTGAGAAAGAGATTTTGTGAAATTTGATTCACGTTCTTGTAAACTTGTCAAGTCAGCGCACCGGATTTATGCAAAATTTTAAATAAGTTAACATTATCTAGCAACCGTTACAGCGATAACCAATTGCAACGCCTCTGCTGCCGTATCCAGCAAAGCTACGAAGTGACGATTCCTTGTTCAAGTGAAGTCTAATATTGATACTATGACGAGCATTTCTCCAGGACAAACGCTGCTAGAACGCCATCGGCAGCAATTTCCAGCTCTCGCGAATAAAGCCTATTTCAACTATGGCGGTCAAGGCCCGATGCCCCAAGCAGCATTGGATGCTATTTTCCAATCCTATGAATACGTGCAGCGTGTGGGGCCGTTTTCCAATGAGGTAGGGAGTTGGGTGGTACGGGAGGCGACGGAAACTAGAGTTGCGATCGCGTCTTCTCTGGGTGTCTCTCCCCAGACCATTACCCTGACTGAAGATGTCACCGTCGGCTGCAATATCGCCCTCTGGGGCATGGACTGGCAAGCCGGAGACCATCTGCTAATTTCTGACTGCGAACATCCAGGCATTGTGGCAACCGTTCAGGAACTCCAACGGCGCTTTAGCATTGAAGTATCCTGCTGTCCGCTCATGAGAACTTTGAATGAAGGCGATCCCGTAGCAGCGATCGCAGAATATCTGCGCCCCAAGACCAGAATGGTCGTGCTGAGTCATATCCTCTGGAACACGGGTCAAGTCTTGCCGCTGGCTGAAATTGCTGCCGCCTGCCGCAACCATTCCACCGAGAATCCCCCCATCAGAATTTTGGTGGACGCAGCTCAATCTGTGGGGTCAATGCCGCTAAATTTGACAGAATTGGGGATTGATTTTTATGCTTTCACGGGTCACAAGTGGTGGTGCGGGCCAGAAGGCGTCGGTGGTCTGTACGTGCGACCGGAAGCTTTAGAAAGCCTGAATCCCACGTTTATCGGCTGGCGCAGCATTCTTTACAATTCATCCGGTCAACCAATTGGCTGGCAACCGGATGGGCGAAGATATGAAGTCGCGACTTCTGCCTATCCCCTCTATGCTGGGCTTAGGGCAGCGATCGCTCTTCATCAGCAATGGGGAACCCCAGAATCTCGCTTCCAAAAAATCCTGGAGTTGAGCCAATACCTCTGGCAACGTTTAGCCGAACTTCCTCACATCAAATGTCTGCGAAATGCACCGCCGGAATCCGGTCTTGTCTCCTTCCAGCTTTCAGGAGAGGGCAATCACCAGCAATTAGTACAATCTTTAGAAAATCAAAACTTGCTGGTTCGGACAATCCGCAATCCCGACTGTGTACGCGCCTGCGTTCACTATTTCACCCTGCCATCTGACATTGACCAACTTGTTGAAGCCATTCAA
>NZ_JACJOQ010000638.1:0-16676 GCF_014695635.1 Coleofasciculus sp. FACHB-712
GCGCAGGGGAATAGCAGTAGGCCGGACCAGCCGACAAATACGAAGCGATCGCGCTTGAGCCAGTCGTCAATGGCGTCAAACCACCCTCTTGAACTTGGCGCGCGTCCGACTGCAATGGTCATTTCAAATCCTCTTACTATTGCGTCAAATCGTCTGAACTTGAGCAATTAACATTATTTATTTGACACGACCCACGTCAGACAGTAGTGGGATTATTTTGGAGAAGTTTGCCGGGTTCTGTCTTCAATAGACTCACTCGCTTGATTCCCCTGCGTGTCAATTTCCACTAACCTGTCGCCCTGATACCGGGTTTCAGGCTACTGTTATTTGGGAATGGGGCGCTTTTTGTCCCCAAAGTAAAACCCTAGGGTTCTAGCACGTGTCCTCTATGATAAGAAAATATCAGAATTTTTACAATCTGACACGTGCTTCTCATTAATCTCTAGCTCAGTTAGATTGCTAAATCAATAGCATAAATCCCTGGGAAGCTAGATAATCTGAATCAGTCCGATCTTAAAAATTTTCCTTAACAACTTTGGCGAACACAGAGTTTTCTTTCATGGCTGCACCGACAACATCTACAAGTAACCGCGTTCTCCGTCAAGAGGTTTTAGGCTCTCGTCGTTTGAGTAACTATTGGTGGGCAACCGTAGTCTCCTTGGGAGCTACAGGCTTTTTATTGGCCGGAATTTCAAGTTACCTAAAAGTTAATCTTCTCCCTTTTGCTGACCCCACCAAGTTACTTTTTATCCCTCAAGGGATAGTCATGGGACTTTACGGGTTAGCCGGGTTACTCGTAGCGCTCTATCTATGGATGATGATTCTTTTAGACGTAGGGGGCGGTTACAACGAGTTTAATCAAGAAACCGGATATATTCGGATTTTTAGATGGGGCTTTCTCGGCAAAAACCGCCAAATTGAAGTCGGCTGTCGCATACAAGATGTCCAAGCGATTCGGGTGGAAATTAAAGAAGGTCTCAACCCACGCCGGTCGATTTATCTGCGCGTCAAAGGACGCCGCGATATTCCCCTGACGCGAGTTGGGGAACCTCTACCCTTGTCAGAGCTGGAAAATCAGGGTGCCCAACTGGCTCGCTTCTTGGAAGTGCCCATTGAAGGTCTCTAACAATTCTTGGTTGAGCCTCCCAATATCTGCATAAGATGATTCAGTAGCTCTGGCTACCAATTAGGTGAAATGAAAATGCAGATACAAATCCGGCACTGGTTTATATTACTTTTTGCGATCGCAGGACTGATGTTGGGGGGATGTACCACCGAGCAGGCTACTTCCTCGGATACCAGCCCCTCAGCAACTGAAACAACCTCAGCATCTGCCACTCCAGCGAGTAGTCCCAAAACAAGCAGTTTGCCCCGCCTAGAAGGTAAAGCCACCGTAGACATGACGGTTAAAGGCTCGCTAATTACGATTGAAGTCGATGGCACTAATGCCCCGATTACATCTGGGAATTTCGTCGATTTAGTTCAAAGAGGTGTCTATAACGGACTGGTCTTTCACCGCGTAGTGCGGCAACCGCAACCCTTTGTTGCTCAGGGTGGCGATCCGCAAAGTAAAGACCCGAATGTGCCCACAGAACGTCTGGGGATGGGTGGTTTTATCGATCCAGCGACGGGTCAAGCGCGTTACATTCCCCTCGAAATTAAGCCCAAAGGGGCGGAAAAACCCGTTCTCAGCGAAACGCTCAAAAGTGCGGGTGTTTCTCAACCCCCGCAGTTGCAACATACTCGTGGCGCTGTCGCAATGGCTCGCTCATCTTTACCCGACTCGGCTTCGTCGCAGTTTTACATTGCTTTAGCCGATTTGCCGTTCTTGGATGGTGACTATGCTGTTTTTGGCTATGTAACCAAAGGGATGGAGGTCGTTGACAAGATTCAGCAGGGCGATCGCATTGAATCGGCTAAGGTGACCAAAGGTGCGGAAAATCTCAAGAAATAGCAATTGGCGATTCGCTGGGTAATCGGTGGAGATTGTCGTTACTGGGATTGGTTTAGTCTCGGCTTTGGGTAACAGCTTGCAGACGAGCTGGCAACGTTTAATCGCCGGTCAATCTGGCATTCAGTTGCATCAACCCTTTCCAGAACTTGCCCCCCGACCCTTAGGATTGATAGGGAAACAACCCGCTGAGTTAGCAACCCTGACTCAGCGGGTTGTCGCTATGGCGCTGGAAGATGCTGGTTTGGTTTCGCCTTTGCCCGATTGTGGAGTCGTCATTGGTTCGAGTCGCTCTTATCAGGCATCTTGGGAGAAATTGGCGCGGGAGTTTTATCGGGATGCCGAACCAGTAAAATCGCCGCTATACAAACACCTGCCAACCCAGGCTTTTTTGGAGACGCTGCCCCACATGAATGCGATCGCAGCCGCTCGTCAAATCGGGGCAACTGGGTCAGTCTTGGCACCAATGGCGGCTTGTGCAACTGGAATTTGGGCGATCGCGCAAGCAGCGTCGCTCTTGGAAACTGGGCACTGTCAGCAAGTCATTGCTGGAGCCGTGGAATCATCGATTACACCGCTGACCCTGGCAGGGTTTCAGCAGATGGGCGCTTTAGCTCAAACGGGCGCTTATCCTTTTGATCGGCGGCGGGAAGGCTTAGCCTTGGGAGAGGGGGGAGCCGTCTTGGTACTGGAATCCGCAGAATTGGCAAAGCGTCGCTCAGCACGGATTTATGGTCAAGTGCTGGGATTTGGCTTGACATCGGACGCTTATCATACTAATGCGCCAGAACCGGGAAGTCGGAGTGCGATCGCGGCGGTCAAACAATGTTGCGATCGCAGCAACCTTTTCCCTGCGGACATCCATTACATCCACGCTCACGGTACCGCTACCCAGCTCAACGACCAAAATGAGGCGCACTTAATTCAGTATCTCTTTCCTCAAACAGTGCCAGTCAGTTCTACTAAGGGAGCCACAGGTCATACATTGGGAGCATCTGGAGCCTTAGGTGTCGCTTTCTCCCTAATGGCATTGAAGCATCAAATCTTGCCACCGTGTGTGGGGTTAAAGGAACCAGAATTTGATTTAGATTTAGTTAAAGTCCCGCGTCAAGGTGAAATTAAACAGGTGCTTTGTTTCAGCTTTGGTTTCGGAGGGCAGAATGCAGTGGTAGCTTTGGGGAAAATGTAGCCGAACGCCTTCAGGCGTTATGCCACCTAAAAAAATAGAGTGGTATATACCACTCTACAAACTCTCTACTAATTTTTAACTGGCGACTACTTCCCAAACAAGCTGTCTTGCTTGTAATTCTTTGCAGGAAGCCTTTAACTAGCCAAACGCTCGGTTGATTGAGGTTGCAACAGCGATACCAACTGCTCAACTCCTCTTTGAAGATGCCGTGTCACCGTCATCGGGCTGACACCAATTCGCTTAGCCGCTTCTTTCCGAGGAAGATCTCGTACCAACACCAACTCAATTGCTGCTTGAGTTTTGTTGTCCAAATAACTCATTGCCCCTTCCAGCTCTTGCCGTTCTTCTTCTTGACTTTGCCAAGATTGATAGCGAGGGTCAGGGAGTGTTTCCGCCAACGTCACCTGAAAGTCAGACTGCTCAAAAACGACACTATCTAAACTTAATGGTCGGCAGTTTTGAGCCGCAACCTTGCTTTCACTCCACTCTTCTAGAGATACTTTAATTGCTTGGGCAATTTCAGCTTCTTTTGGCGATCGCCCTAAAGTTTGTGCCAACTCTTTTCGCGCCTTTTGTCCTTCCTGCTGGATTTCCTGCCACCGACGAGGCATTTTCATTACGCCGCTTCTGTCGCGTAAATAATGCAGCATCTCGCCGCGAATGTAAGGAACCGCAAAGGAACTAAAAGCATAACCTTGATGGGGATTGAATCGCTCAATCGCCCGAATCAAACCGAGATAGCCGAGTTGTTCCAAATCTTCATAAGGTTCCGCACACTGATAGCTGACTCGATGAGCCATCTTCCGAACCAGTCCAGCATTCAACTGCACCAGTTGATTGCGAACTTCAACTGATGGATTTTTATAGTAAGCAATCAAAAGTTCCATCGAATCGGAGCTGCAAGAAGATTGAGTCGCCATTGTCAAAGCCTCTGTAAAACCACCCCGTTTGGGAGATTGGGAAATCGCTATCTCTTCATTTCGTCTAACTGAATTCATTTTCTGTATAGGCGCTTTCAACAACCATCGTTGGAATACGGAACTCACAGAGAGCCTCTCCCGGAATGTCAGCATATATACGTAAGTTGCAGTTTGATGTAGCCAAAAACTAATCCTTACTTCAAAAACAAACCGTAAGCGTTTGCTTCGTGAAACCCACCCTTTTAAGGACTTCAGCTCTACGTCACAATTGAATTAGACTGGCGATCGCATAAATGTAAATGACTCGTAATATTTCTGAGGAAGCTTCATGAGTAACACCAGTAACTTCCGTCAAGCGATGCGTGAGGCTAAAAATCACGCACTCGTTGGCCCCAATGTCATTGCCAACGCCCTCCCCTACGTAGGCGCTGGACTTGTCTTAACCGCACTTGGCACCTACGGGGGTCTTGGCGTTCTTCGCTCCAACCCAGGGCTATTCATGCCAACCTTTTGGGTTGCCCTGGTTGCAGAATTCGCCCTTTTCTTCGTTGCCCAAAACGTTGCCATTAATGGCAAGAAAAGCGTTGCTCTGCCCCTCCTCGCTACCTACAGTCTGTTGTCGGGCTATACCCTGAGCGGATTGATATTCGTGGCTCTGAGGACACCAGGGGTCGGTGTGGCAGGAATTGGTTTTGCCGCCCTCGGCTGTGGCGTTACCTTTATTGCTGCACGACAGATTGGCTCCAATCTGTCGGAGCAAGACGGCATGGCTCTCACTAAAACAGTACAGCTAGGTATTATTGCCCTAGTTGTGGTGCTAGTGGGTCAGCTGCTGTTGTCTTTGTTTGGTGTCTATACACCCACTTGGCTAGAAATTGCCATTTCTGGAATTGGCGTGTTTTTGTTTGCCGGTGCTGCTGTGGTAGATTTCTATATCCTGCCCCGCGCTTACCGCGATGACCAATATCTGCCTGCTGCTTTGTCGATGTATCTGACTTACATCAATTTGTTCATTTTCATTCTGCGGTTGCTGAACGCGCTCAATAGCCGCGACTAAAAGGCAAAAGTTTCATTAAGCGCACACATCTTGAAGCCGTGGTTTCCCACGGCTTTTTTTGGAACTGGACATTTACCAACAAACTTAGATAAATTTGATTGCAGTGCAATATGAGCAGCGCTCAAGAAAAAGCGCTAAAGCAATGCTGGAAATCATAGACATCCAACGTGAAGTAGAAACGTTGTCTTAGCATCTGGATCAAGATCAAGACTATCTTTAACTTTCAGCAGTTACTCCACAAATTCAATCTTAATGGGGTAATGGGTAAAAGATAATTGGTAACTTCCCCTGTTCCTCTCCTTCGCTTTCTTTGTTCAGGTCTTAGTGATTGGGAGAGACACTCCAGCTAAGATCGAAAAGAGTGCAACTTTACTACCAAGCGCTCATCGGAAAAAGCTCAAAACAATGATTGAACTCCTAGACATTAAACGCGAAGTCGAAACGTTGTGCGATCGCCTGGGTAAAACCCAGGACTATCTTTGACGTTCCTGCTCTAACTGCCAAAATTCAAGACTTGGAGCAAGTCGCGGCGCAACCGGATTTTTGGGACGACCAAACGAGTGCCCAACAAACCCTCCAAGAACTCAATGACCTCAAATCCCACTTGGAACAATTTCACCAGTGGAAAAACAGCCTAGAAGACGCCAGGGCGGTTGTGGAACTGCTGGAATTAGAAGCCGACGAGTCACTGCTTTTGGAAGCTGAAAGCAACATCACCAAGCTCAATCAGGAACTTGAGCGATGGGAATTGCAACAGATGCTTTCCGGTACTTATGACCAAAGCGGAGCCGTTTTAACCATTAACGCCGGTGCAGGTGGCACAGACGCCCAAGACTGGGCGGAAATGTTGCTGCGGATGTACACTCGCTGGGCAGAAAACCACGGTTACAAAGTTACCTTAGCGGAAATCTCCAAAGGAGAAGAAGCGGGGCTTAAGTCAGCCACCTTAGAGATTGAAGGGCGTTATGCTTATGGCTACCTGAAGGCAGAAAAAGGAACCCACCGGCTGGTGCGGATATCGCCTTTCAACGCCAACGACAAGCGCCAAACAAGCTTTGCTGGAGTGGAAGTAATGCCAACTCTGGATAGATCCGTGACTCTGGACATTCCAGATAAGGATTTAGAAATCACCACCTCTAGGGCTGGTGGTAAAGGTGGACAAAATGTCAACAAAGTGGAAACAGCGGTGCGGATTGTTCATATTCCCACCGGGCTTGCCGTGCGCTGTACTGAAGAGCGAAGTCAGCTGCAAAACAAAGAAAAAGGTCTTGCCATCCTCAAAGCTAAGTTGCTGATTGTCGCCCAAGAGCAACGCGCCAAGGAAATTGCGGACATTCGAGGGGATATGGTAGAGGCAGCTTGGGGCAACCAAATTCGTAACTACGTTTTCCACCCGTACCAGATGGTCAAGGATCTGCGGACAGGTGTGGAAACGACTGCCATTAACGATGTGATGAATGGCGACCTCGATTCGTTCATTGAAGCCTATCTGCGCCAAGAAAATCAGCTTACCTAAAAGCTGCGCCGTTGGGTCTTTAGGATAGCCTCAGTGAGAGGGTTACTTAGCCACCAAGACACCAAGAAATTAGTAACATCGGGTGGACAAAGGAGCGATGGCGCAAAAGCGATCGCTCCTTTGTCCTTTACTTGCTGATTCGGTGATTTGCCATCAATTGCGAAACAAACTGTTACATTGTTGGAAGAAAAGTTTATCCCTGGCTTATCATCAGCTGGAAAAACCACTTTTGAGTCTTCAGTAATTATCCTTATGAGCAACTCCTCTTCAACGCCACAAGCGGCATCACAAACTCCAGAACCCATTTCTGAATCGACACCCGCCTCGACAGAGCCTCAACCCAGCTACGTGAAGCTGGCAATGCGAAACATGGTACGAAAAGGAGGCACTTCGTTAAAACATTTTGCCCTGTCAACCATTGGTCTTGTGGCGCTGCTGATCGGTCTTTCTTACCTAACTCGTTAATCCGGAACCCGGTTGTATGGGCATAAACATAGAAGTTAGCATCCAAGACTATTTCTTCTCGTCCAATCCAGCAGATGCCAGTGCCCAAGAAGAAATTTCACCTGAAACTTGGGAAACTTGGTTCCATCGTTGGATGGAAACGCTGCATCTAGATATTCCTCAAGCGGATGCCTATGAACTGAGTTTGCGCCTCACCGACGATAAAGAAATACAGACCCTCAACGCCCAGTATCGTCATCAAAATAAACCGACAGATGTATTAGCTTTTGCATCCTTAGAGGTAGACTGTCCTCAGCCGATGGATTTTTTAGAGGATACACCTCTGTATCTTGGTGATATCGTCATCTCCGTTGAGACTGCGACTCGGCAGGCTCAACAACAGGAACATCCTTTAAAAACAGAGCTAGCCTGGTTAGCGGCTCACGGTTTGCTTCATCTACTCGGCTGGGATCATCCCGATGAAGATAGCCTGACTAAAATGTTGAACCAGCAGGAAACTTTACTCCAGGTTATTGGTCTTACTATCTAGCCTAGCTATACCCAATAGCCTTCATCTGTACTTAGATTCAAGACTTAGATTCAAGTTTCGCCCACGCGCCAGCCGGAGCGATGGTTCATGCCCTTCAGCCCCGTAAAACCCTTGCCATGTCTCAAGAAATTTCCACACCTTCTTTGAACCACTCAGATGTAGTGAAACCAAACCGGGATTTAGCTTGGCGAATTGCGCCGAACTTAATAATTAGTTTTAAATATGCTTGGGCCGGACTTCGATATGCCTTTATTACCCAACGCAACTTTCGCATCCATGTAGTTATAGGCACCCTAGCCATTGGTTTGGGTGTCTTTTTGCAGTTGAAGGCAGTCGAAATGGCGGTGATTGGAATAACAATTGGGCTAGTGTTGGCGCTGGAGTTATTGAATACGGCAATTGAGTCAGTTGTTGACTTAACGGTTAAGCAGGCTTACCATGAGCTTGCCAAAATTGCTAAAGACTGTGCTGCTGGTGCCGTTCTGGTTTCGGCACTCGTGTCGGTATTGGTAGCTGGTTCGCTGCTTTTGCCACCCCTTGTAATTCGGATTCAGTCGATGCTGCGCTAAGTAGTTTTGAGTTTTGAATTGAAGGCTTCTGACTCACAAGGAGTTTACATTTGATTCTGGTTATTGATAATTACGACAGTTTTACCTATAACTTGGTGCAGTATCTGGGAGAACTTGGCGCTGAACTGCCCGTAGCATCTGAAATTCAGGTGTATCGCAATGACCAAATCTCCCTTGAGCAAATCGAAAAGCTTAAACCCGATGGAATTGTGATTTCGCCGGGACCAGGGCGTCCAGAAGATGCCGGAATTTCCCTGGAGTTAATTCAAAAGATGGGTTCCGGGGTACCCATTTTGGGCGTTTGCCTGGGACATCAAGGCATTGGTCAAGTATTCGGCGGTGAAATTGTTTCTGCACCCATGTTGATGCATGGCAAAACTTCTCCAATTCATCACACAGGTGTCGGCGTATTTCGAGGATTAGATAATCCCTTTACCGCTACCCGGTATCATAGTTTGGTGATTGACCGACACAGCTGCCCAGATGTCCTGGAAATTACGGCTTGGGTAGACGACGGAACCATCATGGGCGTCCGGCATCGGAACTATCCGCATATTGAGGGCGTCCAATTCCATCCGGAGAGTATTCTGACGGCTTCAGGAAAGCAATTGCTGCGAAACTTCCTGGAATCGCTTTAGTGCTAATGGCTAATGGCTAATTGTTCATCGCTCAATTAAGCATTAGCGATTAGCAAAGGACTAATGACTAATGACTGAGGACTAAATTCTGATGAAACGGCGACAGTTGATGCGCTATGCTGGGGCGGGTTTGCTTACAGCATTAGGAACAGGCTTGGCTTCTGGATTTCAGACTTATCAGGCGGCAACACCTGGTGGATCTGTCTCTGTGAAATGGCTGGGGCATACCAGCTTTTTGTTTACTGGAAGTGGTAAACGAGTCTTGGCGAATCCCTTTCAGAAGCTGGGCTGTACGGCTGGGTATCGTTCATCGAAGGTGCCGGCGGATTTAGTGCTAGTCAGCAGCCTATTACTTGATGAAGGGGCGGTGGAAGGGTTGCCAGGGAATCCCCAGTTTTTATATAAACCGGGAGTTTACCAAGTTGACAACCTAAAAATTCAAGGAATGAGCATTAACCACGATCGCAACGGTGGACGCCGATTTGGCACGAACGTGGCTTGGCGTTGGACGCAAGGAGGAATCAATATTCTGCATTTAGGCGGTGCTGCTGCACCGATTGATATTGAGCAAAAAATCCTGATGGGACGTCCCGATGTATTGTTAGTACCCGTAGGCGGAAGTGACAAAGCCTACACGCCTCAGGAAGCCATGCAGGCAGTACAAGTCCTCAATCCCAAATTGGTGATTCCCACGCATTACCGTACCCAAGCCGCCGATGCTGCGAGTTGCGATATTGTCTCCGTGGATGAATTTTTGGCATTGATGGATGGAATGCCGGTGCGTCGGGTCAATAGTGATACTTTGACGGTTAAATCAACGGATTTGCCAGAAAATGGCACTGCGATCGCAGTGATGAGTTATAAGTTTTAAACAATCATGCGTGATGAGTCCCTAGTTATTATTTAGTGAATGGCTAATGACTAATCAGGATGCCCCGATTGGATTGCCGCATAAAGTTGATTAAAATCCTCATTGGGTAACAATCCGGTGGGATCTAGGGAAAAGCATTTTTTGAGGCGGGTGACAAGATACATATCAATGTCACCCTTATTTTTTGCATTGACTTTTCCCCGATATTCACAATCAAAAAAATTTTTCACTAACTCAAACGTGGCTTTTGAAATATTAATGTTGCCACAAACTCCACAGGATTCCATTCTGGAGGCAGTATTAACCGTATCGCCCCAAACATCATAAGAAAATTTATTATGACCAATCGCACCCGCTAGCAAGGGTCCTGAGTGGATGCCGATGCGGACTTCCCAATAGGGATGATTATTTTTGATTTTTTCGAGCCGCCGCCATTGCATAAAGGCTTGAATTTGTAAGGCGGCTAGTACAGCATCAATTGCATGAGTGCGGTTAGGAGTGGGAATTCCTCCAACACACATATAACTGTCACCAATTGTTTTTAATTTCTCTAACTTGTGGGTTTCAATGAGCATATCGAAGCAAGAAAAGCAATAATCTAATTCATTGACTAAATCTTCGGGAGTGAGTTGTTCGGCTAATTGAGTGAAATCTTTAAAGTCGGTAAACAATACTGAGGCAGAGTCATAATGCACGGGTTTAACTCTGCCAGTGCGTTTTAATTCATCGGCTACACGTACAGGAAGTACGTTCAGTAACAGTTGCTCAGATTTGCGTTTTTCTGCCTCTAGTTGGGCATATAGCTGATTTAATTGGGCGAAGCCACTGGCGTTACGAATTGCTGCCGATACTTGCAAGGCTAGTAAATAACTAATGCGTAAATCTTCCAGTGTGTAAGCGTGGGCTTGGGTAGTCGCAAAGTTGATAGTACCAATGACTTGGCGATCGCTCTGTAGGGGGACGAATATTTGGGAAGCATAAGAGTGCAGAAAAACAGATGGAGAGCCTTCTCGAATCAGTTGCGATTGACCTGTTTTCATTGCACGACCTAAAGGGCTGTCCTCTGCGACAATCGTGGCAGTCAACTCTACAGGATCGCCAAATAGGGTTACGAGGCGGCAAGAACTGGTATCGGTGCAGATATAGACACTACAATGCTCGAAATCCAAGAGCCATTTAGCTTGTTTACCAACAACCCGCAAAATCTCGTCTATATCCAGGGTACGGTTAATCGCTGTCGCAATTTCATTGACAGCGGCGATGCGGCTGGAAAGAGCTTGGGCTTCCGCAAGCAGACGGCGGGCTATCAGCAGTAGTGGTTCGCGAGCTTGTTTTTCTAGCTCATTGCTACTATCAAACGGAGGGAAAGAGTCATGGGTATTGCCCATTATTGGGATGATTCTGTTTTTCCTGAAATTTAACGAACGACATTCTCAAGAAAATACGGACTCACGAGAAAACTGGCAATTTACAATTGGTCAATTTCGAGAGCGATCGCATCTGTGTATCGATTGATGCTGGTAAATAAGTCAGCAGTCGCAATAATCTCGAAGATTTCTGAGTCATCTAGCCCCAACTCTCGGAGATTTTGGTAATCTTTTGCGGTCAGTTCCTGGGGTTTAGTCCCGGCAAGTAAGCCAAAACTAATGACTGCTTTTTCGCGCTTGGGGAGGGGACAGGCAGCAAAGTCTGAAACCAATGTCCGGAGAACTTCCTCGCTCATTCCTAGAGCAGATAATCCATGCAAGTGAACGTTGAGGGCATAGGGGCTGTTGTGAGCTTGAGAGATGGCAACTCCCACCATTTCCTTCAGGGTGCGGGGCACATCTCCTTGCAGGATGGTAGCGCGGAATTTTTTCCAATTCCCTTCCAGCACATCGGGATTTATCGCCATTGATTTGAAAATGTTGGGAATGATGCCAAACCCTAGTTCAGACAAAATTTCGTTATATACTGTTTTGACCTTTAAATCTGTGACTTCATCTTGTTCTTGAAGGGGGAAGCGAGTCATAGTTGCCTCTATCATTCGTTTGTAAAATTGCTAAGCGAGATGGAAGCGGTTTTTTTGTTATCTGAAATATTTTTGTTCTCATTTAATAGATGCAAGAGTCGATCGGGAGTATCGTTCCGTCGAATCTAGTCATTAGCGATCGCGCAGCCAATCCCCTGAAAAAATCGCTAACGATTCAGAAAATTTTAATTTGAGTTGTATTCGAGTACACCCTATAAAGATTTGTTACCAAATCTCTCATAGTATAACCTTGAAAATATATTGGTCAATTCGACTGACTCGACCACCTAGAAAAACAAAGATACGTAGTTGAGATTATGCAAGCAGAATACGCAGCGCGTCGCGAGCAGTTGATGGCGAAAATTGGCAACGGCACTGCCATCTTTCGGAGTGCCCCAGTGGCTGTCATGCACAACGATGTTGAGTACACTTTTCGGCAAGATAGTGATTTTTATTACTTAACTGGATTTAACGAACCAGAGGCGGTGGCAGTTTTAGCGCCCCACCATCCAGAACACCGATTTGTATTGTTTGTCCAGCCGAAGGAACGAGATAAGGAAGTTTGGACAGGATATCGGGTCGGGGTGGAAAAGGCAAAAGAATTCTATGGGGCGGATGAAGCTTACCCGATTGCAGAACTAAATGAGAAACTACCTCAGTATTTAGAAAAAGCCGACCGGATTTATTATCATTTGGGACGCGATCGCGCTTTTAATGAGACTATCCTCACCCACTGGCAGCGGTTGATGGCGGGTTATCCCAAGCGGGGTACGGGACCCATTGCGATTGAAGACACCAATCCGGTGCTTCATGGGATGCGACTGGTGAAGAGTCCATCTGAGATAGAATTGATGCGTCGTGCGGCTGACATCTCAGTAGAAGCCCACAACTGGGCGCGGGAATTCGCGCAACCGGGGCGTTACGAGTACGAAGTGCAGGCGGAGATAGAACACATCTTCCGAAAACGGGGTGGAATGGGGCCAGCTTATCCCTCAATTGTTGCCTCTGGCGCGAATGCTTGCGTGCTGCACTACATAGAGAATAATCGGCAGATGCAGGATAACGAGTTACTGCTAATTGATGCGGGTTGTTGCTACGACTACTACAACGGCGACATCACGCGCACATTTCCGGTCGGGGGCAAGTTTACGACAGAGCAGAAGATACTTTACGACATTGTATTAGAAGCGCAGTTACAGGCGATCGCGCAAGTTCAACCCGGAAATCCCTACAACTTAGGTCACGACACGGCAGTGCGTGTTTTGGTCGAAGGTTTAATCGATGTGGGACTTCTGGCGGGTGATATTGAAGAAATTATCAAAGAGCAGAAATATAAACCCTTTTATATGCACCGCACCGGACATTGGCTGGGTTTAGATGTCCACGATGCTGGTGTTTATAAGCACGGGGAAGAAGTTTGGCAGAGTTTGCAACCCGGTCATGTGCTAACAGTGGAACCAGGTCTATATATTGGACTGGATGTAGAACCAGCCGAGGGACAACCTGCAATTGATGATAGGTGGCGTGGCATTGGCATCCGCATTGAGGATGATGTATTAGTTACTGAGTCAGGGCATGAGGTACTGACGGCGGGAGTTCCCAAGTAGATTGGATTAAACTTTAAACTTCATCAAAATCCCTCATTATCCGCAAATCCACGGGTTTAGTGAGGGTATCTTTTTTTTGGAAACAGCCGAGGCGGAATCTGTTTGTTTGTTTCCAACTCGCGCCATCAGTCAAGCAGAATTACAGTTTTGTGTCGCAAAGCCCATATTTTCCCCCTTATCTGGGTAAAATCGCTGATAGGGGCAGCGTTGGGAGCAAGGCGGAGGTCTATGGTAATGCAAGGTGTAGAGAATTCCTCTAAGCAGGCGGAGCAGTTTCAACTGCTTCAAGCCCAACTGCGCGATCGCTGGCAGGGAGTCGATTTGTTCGACAGCGATGACTACGATATTTTAGTGATTCCTTCGGTCAGCCTCGATCAGCGGGAACTGCTCAAAATTCAGGGCTTTCTCAATTATGAAGAGCGGCTGCTTTTTTCTTTAATTCGCCTGCGACACCCGCGCACGCGGCTAATTTATGTAACTTCACAGCCGTTACCGCCGATTGTGATTGATTACTACTTGCAACTGTTGCCGGGAATTCCGTTTTCTCATGCACGCGATCGCTTGTTACTATTTTCTACCTACGATTCCTCAGCCAAACCTCTGACTCAGAAGATTTTAGAGCGCCCTCGCTTGATGGAGCGGATGCGGCAAGCCTTGCGCCCCGAAAAATCTTACATGATCTGCTATAACTCGACCTTGCTAGAGCGAGATTTGGCAGTACAGATGGGCATTCCCCTTCTGGCGCTCGACCCCGATTTACTCACCTGGGGCACCAAAAGCGGCAGCCGGAAAATCTTTGCCGAGTGTGGGGTTCCTCATCCCGATGGCAGCGACAGTGTCTGGAATGCAGAAGACTTGGGAGTAGCAGCAGCCGAATTATGGGAACGCCAACCCCAGTTAAAGCGGATGGTTGTCAAACTCAATGAAGGATTTTCCGGCGAGGGGAATGCGCTACTGGATCTCAGACCAATCAAAAATGTGGCACCCGGAGAAGCCTCCCATGCCGAAAGGGTTGCCGCGATTAGCGATCGCTTTTCCTCCTTAAGCTTTCAAGCCAAGGCAGAAACTTGGGAAAATTTTTCCAGCCGTATCCCAGAGTTAGGGGCAATTGTAGAAGCTTTTATTGAAGGAGAGCATAAGCGATCGCCTAGCGTTCAAGGTCGCATTGACCCCAATGGAGAAGTAGAAATTCTCTCCACGCACGACCAAATTCTGGGTGGCCCAGATGGTCAGATTTATCTCGGTTGCAACTTCCCCGCCGATGAAGCTTACCGCCTGCGCTTGCAGGACTTAGGATTGCGTGTGGGGCGAAACCTGGCAAAAAAAGGAGCTTTAGAACGCTTTGGGGTGGACTTTATCGCCTGTCATCACCCCGAAAAATCTGGCGAGCAGTGGGACATCCAAGCGATTGAAATCAATTTGCGGAAGGGCGGGACGACCCACCCGTTTATGACCCTCAAGTTTTTAACTAACGGTCGCTATGACAGTTCCACGGGTTTGTTCTACAGCCAACAAGGTCGCCCAAAATACTATGTTGCTACCGACAACCTCCAAAAAGAACGTTATGTAGGGCTGTTGCCGAATGATTTGATGGATATTATTGCCCACCAACGGCTGCACTTTGATACCAGTACAGAAACCGGCACCGTTTTCCATCTCATGGGTTGTCTTTCCGAGTTCGGCAAGCTGGGATTAACCAGTATTGGTGATTCTCTGCAACAGGCAGAAGAAATTTACAACAAAGTTGTGAAAGTCTTAGACGAAGAAACGAAAACTCGCCCTAGTGCTTCTTATTCGGCATCCTATCCCAGCCCTCCGATTGCTTGGAGTGGAAAGAGTTAAAGAGTGTGGAGCTAGCGCAACGCTTGACTGACTCAGATAAAAGTGATGTTAAGCGTTGCAGTGCAAAGCAGCGATCGCTCCTAGTAGCTGAAAATTATAGAACACGAATCTCATATATCAAAAGAAGCAAAACGAAGCAAGCGTTTAATTTGTGTGAAGTTGTTTTAAAGAAGCAGCTTAAGAGACAAAACGCACGTTTACAGTTTGTCTCACATCGCCCTACTGGGCGATACAAGTGGAGGATGTAGTTGAGCGATTCATGACAGTTTAATAGTAAACGTAATGACAAACGTGAATCGCTCAGGGAGAATTGAATGACATCTAACATCATACAGAAATTAGCGTTAGCTGCTACTAGCACGTTTCCGATTGCAGCCACTATTGCTACTGCTACTGTTCTTAGTTTGTCTAATCCTTCTGAAGCTGCCAGTTTTTATAACTTTAGCTTTGCTGGAAATGATGAGTATACGATTTTAGGTTCTTTTAGTTATGATGACACCCTTTACTCAGGAACAATCGGCAAAAATCAATTAAATTCTTTTAATATTTCATTTTTAAAACAGGGGAAAGTCGAACAACAGTATTCAACTTTATCATCTTTATTTCAATTTGAATTTGATACAGTTTCTAAGTCTGTTAAGAATATGCACGCCGGAGCTTTTTACCTATACGATATGCCACCTACTCTTCCTAACGGCTCCCTTACATTTGAAACTTATAAAGACAATGAAACGGGGTGTGATGCTCTAGTTTGGGAAAAAACTACAGACAGCCAGTCCCAGGCTGTCGGCAAGTGCGATTCTGATTCCGAGGTGGTCGTCACTCCCCCAGACCCAGATACGCAAACCGTCCCGGAACCTGCATCTACGATGAGTCTGATCGTAGCGGGTGCTTTTGGTACTGTTTTCCAGTTGAAGCGTACCAAGAAAGTTGCGTAATTTGTAGCAGTTTCCCTGCGGCTAAATTAGTCAGTTCAGGCGGGTAATGGTAATAAAATTTGCGATTACCCACCTCGACAATAGAAGTTTTGCTAGTGAGAGACAGCCTGGAGAGTAATCGCGATCGCTCCTAGTGGTTGAAAATTATTTAACACTAATCTTACATAAATGGCGTTCATTTAGGAGCGATAGGCTGGAAAAAAGAATAAGTAAAGACCCTGAGTTAAACTACTTAAACGATTAGTTACTCAGTCCTCACCCTTGAGTCCTGCGTCCTATTTTAAGCGGCAAAAACTGAGCGCCAAAAGCCTATACTAAACATCGCTCAATCGTCGATAGAACAGATTTCGCTAATGATAAGAGGTCATAACCGCCCTCAAGACCAAAAACAATCCGACGAGTCACTTGCAGACAATAATCGGTAAATAACCCATAATCTTGTGGTTGCAGGTTAATACTGGCTAATGGGTCATCTGCATTCGCGTCATAACCAGCACTGACTATCAGCAAATCTGGCTGAAAATTGGTTAAAAAGGGTACAATCTTCTGCTCAAAAAGCGGTTGGTATTCAGT
>NZ_JACJOQ010000639.1:0-2621 GCF_014695635.1 Coleofasciculus sp. FACHB-712
AGTACCCTGGTGGCAGTGCTGACAGTGGGCTTAAATCTGCTATTCTGCTCGCTTGCCGCTTACCCCTTGGCACGGCTGGATTTTCGGGGGCGGGACATGGTTTTTGCGGCTGTTGTCTCCACGATTATGATTCCGTTCCAAATTGTGATGATTCCCCTGTACATCTTGACCGTACAGCTAGGTTTGAGAAATACCTATTTGGGTGTTATTTTGCCAAGCATCGCCTCTGCATTCGGGATTTTCCTACTGCGGCAAGCATTTCAGGGCGTTCCCAAAGAACTGGAAGAAGCCGCTCGGATGGATGGCTGCTCGGAGCTAGGCTTGTGGTGGCACGTCATGCTTCCAGCAATTCGCCCAGCACTGGTGACACTGGCAATTTTTGTCTTTATCGGTTCTTGGAGTGACTTCCTCTGGCCCTTAATTGTCCTTGACCGACCCGAATATTACACCCTCCCCCTAGGCGTCGCCACCCTTGCCGGGGCATTGTCCCTGGATTGGCGACTGGTTGCAGCGGGTTCTGTCATTTCAATTACGCCAGTGTTGCTTGTCTTCCTCTTTTTGCAGCGATATATTGTGCCGACAGATGCAGGTAGCGGCGTCAAAGGTTAATGGCGCTTCAGATTAAGGCGATCGCGCAAAGATTTATCAAAGCACCCTATCCAACCAGAAATTTCCCTTAGAAACAGAGCGGTGCCACTGTTAGCTTTATTTTCAGTTCCAAGAGTCCTGAATTCGACCCGAAAGCGATCGCGCACGAGAGATTTAAGTGGATTCACCTCGATTTAAGTCATGCAATCAGGTGATGGAAACTCACCCAATCGGGTGAACTTTGTGGGAACAACCTGGCTGTTTGCGAAATTTCAATGACTCAGATGGATGTTTCAGAAGTACCTAATTTAAATTCTTGCAGCGATTTCCTTCAGGAGCAGTCACTCTCTATGATTCACCACATTTCTCTCCCCGCTGAAAATCCCCTTCACGTCGCCAATGTCTTTGCAGAGATATGGAATGGGAAGGTTGCCCCATTCCCACCAAATCCAGGCAGTTATATCGTTATTGCTGGCGATGAGTACGGGACGATGATTGAGATTTATCCGGTTGGTACCGAAATGATACCTGGTGAAGGTTACGAGCAGGCAGCATTCATTCAAAACGTTTTGTACTCACCGTTTACAGCTACCCATGCTGCCATATCTGTACCGACGAGCCAAGAACAGATTGAGAAAATTGCCACCCGTGAAGGCTGGCGCGTGCTGCGCTGTAGCCGGGACTCGTTTTTTGATGTAATCGAGTTGTGGATTGAGAACAAGCTATTGATTGAACTGCTACCCCCAGAGATTGCCCCTCAATACGTAGCATTTATGCAGCCACAAAACTTGGAGAAGTTGTTCTTTGCCACTGCTAGCGCAGCGTGAAACGTGGATTAGACAGGCTGGGCGTTTCCTACTCTGCCTAATTAGACAAAGTTGATTCGCTCGTTAATCTTTCAAATTCCGATCGGAAGAACAACTGAAGACGTAGAGGTATAGAAATTAGTTTTCTTCCGGATATAGCTACGTTGTCTATGTAAAACAAAGATTAGTTAGATGCACCCTGATGTTTACCCCTGGAGACAAGCCAGGGGTTTTTCTTTTTAAGGGGTTATTTTGGCCGATTGATATTTTCCGGAGTTGGGATGCAATTCCTTGAGGCTAGCTAGAACAGATTTCTGATAACGTTTGAGGGGAGTTTGAGTGAGCGTGCGTCAATGGTTTTTGTCTAACTGGCGTCGTGTTTTTCTGCTCCTGTTGTTGGGAAGTGCCGCGATCGCTCCAGCGACGATTTACTATGTGAGTGCAGTTACCAGAAGCGATCGCTATACCGATCCTGCCCAAGTTCCGGCTGAGCGTGTCGCCATTGTTCTTGGTGCAGGCGTATTGCCCGACGGTAGCCCCACACCGATGCTAGCCGATCGGGTGGAAGCGGCTGTGCAACTTTATCAGATGGGTCGCGTTAAAAAACTCTTAATGACGGGCGATAATAGCCGCACCGACTACGATGAAGTGAGCGTGATGCAGCGCTACGCAAGCGATCGCGGTGTACCGGCTGCTGATATTGCTCTGGATTATGCTGGTTTCAGCACTTATGAAAGTTGCTATCGCGCACGAGAGATTTTTGGGGTGACACAGGCGGTTGTCATCACGCAGCAGTTCCACTTGTCACGCGCCGTGTATACTTGCCGTCAATTAGGTGTGAATGCGAGCGGCTTGGGTACACCCGATTGGGGACGGTATGGAGATGGGGTGATGAAATCTTATACAACGCGGGAAGCACTCGCGACGGTGAAAGCCGTTTTAGAGGTTAATCTTATCCGTCCTCAACCAACTTTTTTGGGGCAATTTGAGGGAATAAAGTAGGGACAGGCAAATATCTGTAAAGATAGTAGACTTCTTGCACGGAGTTTTTTATAAAACCGCAGAGGCAAGAAGTCTATTTGTTTTACGATTTGATTGCTGCAATGCGATCGCTTTGCAAGCTGGAGAATAAGCTTTCCCAGTCGGGATTTTGGCTATCTTCTGCCTCTTTTACCTCAAAGGTGAGATTACACGCTTTCGGTTCTTCTAGCGATCGCACGCACAATT
>NZ_JACJOQ010000064.1:0-6647 GCF_014695635.1 Coleofasciculus sp. FACHB-712
CTAGTGATTCAGGAAATCTTTGGTGTACACGAGCATATTCAGGATGTTTGCCGTCGCTTTGCCAAATTGGGGTACCTAGCGATCGCACCCCAATTGTTTGTGCGTCAGGGCGATGTTTTAAAGTTAAGCAACGTTGATGAAATTCGCCAAGTAGTCGCCAAAGTCCCGGATGCCCAAGTGCTGTCCGATCTGGATGCTACGGTAGACTGGGCGGTAAAGTCAGCCGAGGGGAATGCCGATAAATTGGCGATTACCGGCTTTTGCTGGGGCGGACGCATTACCTGGCTGTACTCAGCGCATAATCCCCAAGTCAAGGCAGGGGTGGCATGGTACGGTCGGCTGGTGGGCAATGCCACCGAACTGACACCCAAACATCCCGTCGATATTGCCTCGGCGCTGAACGTCCCCATTCTCGGACTCTATGGTGGCAAGGATACGGGCATTACCCTCGATACAGTAGAGCAGATGCGCGATCGCTTGAAGTCCAGCAGCAGCAAATCTGACATCATTGTCTACCCCAATGCACCCCACGCCTTTTTTGCCGATTATCGCCCCTCTTACCGCGAGAAAGAAGCTAAAGATGGTTGGAAACGCCTTCAGGTATGGTTTAAGCAGCATGGCGTGTAGGGGGAGAAATCATTGAGTGCATGGCATACCACAGCATTGATGATCTTTGAGCTGTCAGTTCGGCGCTGAAAGCGATCGCTAAAACCTAATCTTTGTAATATTCAGGAGACATCATCATGATCGACCTTTACTATTGGACGACGCCAAACGGACACAAAATTACTATGTTTCTAGAGGAAGTTGGGCTACCCTACACCCTCGTTCCGATCAACATTGGCACGGGCGATCAGTTTAAACCAGAGTTTCTAAAGATTTCCCCCAACAATCGCATTCCTGCAATCGTGGATCGCGAACCTGCTGAGGGTGGCGAACCGATTTCTGTTTTCGAGTCTGGTGCAATTCTGCTGTATTTAGCAGAAAAAACCGGAAAGTTGATTCCAGCAAATATTCGCGATCGCGCAGAGGTTCTGCAATGGCTATTTTGGCAGATGGGCGGACTCGGACCGATGGCAGGACAAAACCATCATTTCACTCAATACGCCCCTGAAAAAATTCCCTACGCGATTAATCGCTATGTGAATGAAACGGGACGTTTGTATGCAGTGTTGAATAAACGATTAAGCGATCGCGAGTTTATTGCGGGCGCTTATTCTATTGCCGATATCGCTGCTTATCCCTGGATCGTGCCCTACGAAAAGCAAAACCAAAAGATCGAAGATTTTCCCCACCTGCAACGCTGGTTTGAAGCGATAAAAGCCCGTCCTGCAACCATTCGCGCTTATGAGAAAGCAGAAGCTTTTAAAGATCAAGTAATCAGTCCAGATCAGGCGCGGGATCTGTTGTTCAATCAGTCCGCCGATACGGTCAAGCGCTAAATTTAAGCGGTTCTCACAGAAACAGCCGCTTCGCTATTTGCGATCTACCAGTCTTGATCGGTGGGTCGAATCAGAATCTCGTTGACATTCACTCGCGGCGGCTGAGTAACGGCATAAACGATCGCGGCTGCAACGTCCTCGCTTTGCAGGGGTATTATCGATTTACGCCGTTCTTCGGTGCGCTGTTTGGCGATTGGATCGGTAATGTGGCTGTCGATTTCCGTATCCACCATGCCTGGTTCGATGATGGTGACGCGAATGTTGTGCTTGCATACTTCCTGGCGCAACGATTCCGAGAAGCCATTGACTCCCCATTTTGTCGCATTGTAGCCACCGATTCCTACTCGTGCGGTTCGACCTGCAACGGATGAAATGTTAACGATATGTCCCGATCCTTGTGCCTTCAGGATAGGAAGAACCGCATGAGTTGCATACATCAATCCCAGAACGTTGAGATCGATCATGCGTCGCCAGTCAGAGGTATTTGCTCCCTCAATATTACCTGACAAAGCAATGCCCGCATTGTTGACGAGAATATCGACTCGACCAAATTGTGCGTTTGCTTTTTGCACTAGGTTCTGAACTTGAGTTTCATCCGTGATATCTGCCACGATTGGCAATGCTTTTCCACCCGTCGCTGCAATGCCATCTGCGATCGCATTCAGTCGATCAAAACGCCTTGCTGCGATCGCTACCTGTGCGCCTTCTGCTGCTAGCGCGATCGCAGTCGCCTCACCAATTCCCGCCGATGCACCAGTGACGATTGCCACTTTTCCGTCTAATTTCCCAGTCATCCATACTCCTTAATTTCTAAGCTGCGTCTGGCTCCTGCTGTGAAAACGCCAGAATATCTGCTAGCAGAAGGTTAAGCAGAAACGATTTGGCTTTACCTTTATCGATGCAGATTGATATAACTACCGACGCTACTAGGATTTAGGGCTTTTAAGCCAAGCACGCCACGTCATCCGTTGGCAAGACAAAGTTTAAACTTATTTATATAAAATGGCTCTTTATTGCTCGAATCGTTGTAGCAACCCGAAGATGGCATTAAGCCGCAACTGATGGGATAAAGAGCGATTCTAAAAGGGCTGATAATGAACGCAGCGATCGCAAGGCCCACTGGGATTAATCGTACATCGAAGCAACTCAGAGCGAGCATTGTATGAGCAGGTGATATCTCCGATTACCCAGCGCCCGTCCAACAGACTACACTCTGCCGGGGTATCGAACTTTTGAACGTAAAGAGCAATTTTGTGAAGCTGATAACGGCCCGATTTGAGTAGATAGCGATGCCTACGTTCTAAAACCATATATGTTTGACCCTCGACTTCTAAATAGGCTCCAGGCTCAGGATTCCAGTCTAGATATAGATGACTGAGGGTAGAACGGGGATGGCTCAGAATGACTTCTGTAGGCAGAGGATTCAGCTTCATAAAGAATTAATATCGACAGACCGCCAGAAAATTTGCATCAAATTCACATCTATATACAGCAGTCCTATTCAAGTCCTAAGAAAAGTCATAAGAATACGTAGTGCGGTCATCTTGCCTGGGATTCAACGCAAGCAGGACGCTCACACTACGCAAAAGTCTCACGACTGATTGAGGATTGCTATCGGTTATTGGCTCCGACAAATCGCTTCATCGGAGCCAATGCCCTAGTGTGCAGCCTGACGCTCTTTGGCTTCTTTGATCACCTCTTCTGCGATGTTACTGGGGCAAGGAGCATAGTGTGAGAACGACATTGAGAACTGTCCGCGCCCAGATGTCATGGTACGCAGATCGCCAATGTAGCCAAACATTTCGCTCAAAGGCACATCTGCCTTAATGCGTGCCCCCGTCTGATTTGTCTCCTGAGATTTCATCATCCCTCGGCGGCGGTTAAGATCGCCGATGATATCGCCCATGTAATCATCTGGTGCGAAGACATCAACATTCATAATCGGTTCGAGCAGCTGAGGCGCAGCCTTAGGAACAGACTGCCGATAAGCGGCTTTTGCAGCAATCTCAAACGCCATTGCTGACGAGTCCACCGGGTGGAAACCACCTTCAAGCAGCGTGAACTTCAAGTCCATGCAGGGGAACCCAGCCAATACACCGCGATCGACGCAGCTTTCAAAGCCTTTTTCCACTGCTGGCCAATACTCTCTCGGCACGGTACCACCTGTCACCTTTGACTCAAATTGGAAGCCGCTGCCTGGTTCACCCGGCTCAATTACATAGCCAATTTTGGCAAATTGACCAGAACCACCAGACTGCTTCTTGTGGACGTAGCTGTCTTCGAGGCGTTTCGTAATCGACTCGCGGTAGGCTACTTGAGGTTTACCCACCTCAACTTCAACCCCGTGGGTGCGCTTCAGAATGTCCACCTTGATGTCGAGATGTAGCTCACCCATCCCCTTGAGAATTGTTTCGCCGCTCTCCTCATCTGTCACCATATGGAAAGACGGGTCTTCTTGCACCATCTTAGTGAGCGCGGCGACCATCTTTTCTTCACCCCCCTTTTGCTTCGGTTTGACCGAAATGGAGATGACGGGTTCTGGAAAGACCATTGGCTCCAGCGTCGCGGGATTCTTGGGATCGCAGATGGTGTGTCCGGTTCGGATGTTCTTCATGCCGACGATCGCCACAATGTCACCCGCCTGAGCTGAGTCGATCTCTTCGCGAGAATTGGCATGCATCTCAACTAAACGGCTGACCCGCTCAGTCTTACCTGTCGCGGTGTTCAGTACGGTATCGCCTTTGGACAATGTCCCGGAGTACAAGCGCGTGAAGGTTAAAGCACCGAAGCGATCGTCCATGATCTTAAACGCGAGTGCCCGCAATGGTTTGTCTGGATCAACAAGCGCAAAGCTACCTGTTTCATTCCCTTCCAGATCGATCTCTGGCTGCGGTTTGACCTCCATCGGGTTCGGCAGGTAGTCAACCACGGCATCCAGCACCAACTGAACGCCCTTATTCTTAAACGACGAGCCGCAGTAGGTCGGGAAAAACGCCAAGTCGCGAGTACCCTTGCGGATACAACGCTTAATATCCTCCATCGACGGCTCTTCGCCTTCGAGATACTGTTCCATCACAGCATCATCCTGCTCAACCGCTAGCTCAATCAACTGTTCGCGGTAGGTCTCGACCTGATCGACCATGTCGGTAGGAACATCTTTGATCTTATAGTTCATCGGATCGCCAGAGTTGTCCCACACCCATGCTTTACGGGTCAGCAGATCGACCACGCCGCAAAACTGTTCTTCAATGCCAATTGGCAGCACCATCACCAGTGGCTTGGCTCCAAGCACTTGATCGACTTGCTTGACGACTCGGTAAAAATCAGCGCCGGTGCGATCGAGCTTGTTGATGTAGACGATGCGAGCGACTTTGGAGTCGTTGGCGTAGCGCCAGTTGGTTTCAGATTGTGGTTCGACTCCACCTGAACCACAGAAAACACCAATACCACCATCGAGAACCTTCAGGGAACGATAGACCTCAATTGTGAAATCAACGTGTCCTGGGGTATCAATGATGTTCAGTTGGTGATCGTTCCAGAAACAGGTAGTTGCAGCCGACTGGATCGTAATCCCGCGTTCTTGCTCCTGTTCCATGAAGTCCGTCGTCGCCGCGCCTTCGTGTACTTCACCAATTTTGTGGATTTTACCTGTCAGCTTCAGGATTCTTTCAGTTGTGGTGGTCTTGCCAGCATCGACATGAGCGAAGATGCCAATGTTTCGATAACGAGTCAGGTCTTTCATAAATTGGTCTCTAGAGTAAATACAACGAACCGTTGGCGACCACCTGCAAGCATTACAAGCCAGGAAATCAATATTGCCTTTGTAGCCAGTGCAGGCTGGATTTCAATTACGCGGAATACAAAGAAATCCTTTTGCGTTTCTCTGGCGACATTACTAATTGTAAATTGTGGAATGTCAAGGTGACAGTGGTTAGAGAGATTAGACATATTTGCATCAGCGATATCGCCGCCGCAAAAGTGCGATCGCGCCAATTTCACTGTTCTCTACCAAGCCAGAGGTTCGGAGTTCGCTGGCTGGCGGCTCTAGTATTGTGCGGCTCTTGTTGGAGCGGTTACAGCTTCGTGAAACCCGAAAGCGATCGCTTTCGCGATTCAAGGCATATTCTCAACGAAAACTGAGTAACGGGAAAGCTGGCTCTGTACAAAAAGAACGCTGCTTTTACAAGCCTACTGGTAAGGTTAGAGTGAATGCGGTCTGTCCAGATAATGTCGGGTCAAGGGTCAGATTACCACGATGCGATCGCGCAATTTCCCGCGCCAAGCTCAGTCCTAATCCAATTCCCTCTACTTTGCGGGTTCGGGCTGGATCGCCGCGATAGAAACGGTCAAAAATTCGGTTTCGCTCATCCAGAGGAATCTCTTGAGAGCAATTACTGATGGTAATCAACACAGCTGTACTCTGACGACGAGCCTGAATCCGAATCCAGCCATTCGGGAGATTATATTTAATGGCATTGCTAATCAAGTTTTGCAAGACTTGAATAAGTAAGTCGCGATCGCCCTTTACGCACAAACTATCAGCAATTTCTGTTTGAATCTCCAGATGCGGTGCTAGCAGTTCGATATCCTCCAGCATCTCAGTTAATAAACCAGACAAATCCACCTCAACTCGATGCAGGTTCATTTGTCCGGCATCCGCTAGAGAAAGCAGCAACAGTTTACGCACAATCCCCGTCAGTCGGCGCACTTCATCCAGCAAATTGCTCAAGCTTTGTTGCACCTCGGAGCCGGGATCGGCTTGTTGCAGAGTGCGTTCCAATTCTCCTTGCAATATCGCTAGCGGAGTCTTGAGTTCGTGGGCAGCATCTCCACTGAAGCGGGACGCTTGCTTAAAACTGCGTTCCAGACGTTCCAACATTTTGTTGAAAACCTGAATTAATTCGACAAATTCAACATCCGTTGTCCCGATAGGAACCCGTTGTTCCAAACCGCTAGCGGTGACATTCCCAATACTCGTGGTTAGTCGTCGGATGGAATGCAAGCTGCTTCCAGCAATTGCCCATGCACCCCCGGCTACAAGCAGAAGTACCCCTGGAATTGAAATCAGGAAGATGTTGCGGATGACGACCATCTCAGTTGCGATCGCGTTTAAACTCACTGCGATCGCAATTTGAGCAAAAGGTGTTGTAACGGCACCAATCCGCCATGTTCCGCTTGCGGTGCGCTGAGTGACGAATCGAGGCG
>NZ_JACJOQ010000640.1:0-6074 GCF_014695635.1 Coleofasciculus sp. FACHB-712
TGGTCTTGGCTCAAGAGCCGCATCCGCAAACAACTCGACCAGTTTAATTGTTTGCGAGATGCAATCGAGCATGTCTTATGCTTGTCGTCCTAATTACCTTGGCGATTGCTATATTTATTAGTTGAACGAAGAGGGCACAGAAGAAGCTAAAGCAAGCTTAGCCAAAGAATTGATTCTCCTAAGGTTGGTGTGTCATGGCGCGAGGAGCCGCTAGGAGCGGCATACGCGAAAGCGATCGCTACTTGATAAAATGCGATTAAGTTTACCAGCTAAAAGCCGAACGGCTGATAGCTAAGGGCTGGTGTACCATGCGCGATTCTGATTTTACAGATGTTTTACAGTGGACGCCGGAAGCAAAGGCAAAGCTGAAAAATATTCCTTTTTTTGTCCGTTCCCAAGCGCGTCAGCGAATTGAGCAGATCGCTCGTGCAGGGGGTTTGGAAGTTGTCACCGCTGATTTAGTAGAGCAGGCGCGGCTAGAATTTGGGCAGTGAGCGCATCGCCCTTGGTATGGCGCTTGCTATGGTATTGGATAAGTTATATCGCATCCTAGCAGCTACTTTTGGGTGCCGATACCGTCGCAGAGACTTCTGTCGCTCTTACTCACATTAGGGTTGTTCTCCAAATAATCGCGTACCCAATCGCAACCGCGCACCAGTAAATCGTCCAGATCCAGATTCCACCGTTTGATGGTGTTGTCATCACTTGCAGAAGCCAAAGTCTTGCCATCCGGGCTGTAACTGACGCTCATGACTGCTGCGCGATGCCCTTGGAGGGTCGCAATCTCTTGACCCGTTGCCAGATTCCACACTTTGATGGTGTTGTCATCACTGGCAGAAGCCAAAGTCTTGCCATCCGGGCTGTAATTGACGCTCCTGACTGGTGCGCGATGCCCTTGGAGGACCGCAATCTCTTGACCCGTTGCCAGATTCCACACTTTGATGGTGTTGTCACTACTTGCAGAAGCCAAAGTCTTGCCATCTGGGCTGTAACTGACGCTAATGACTGCTGCGCGATGCCCTTGGAGGGTCGCAATCTCTTGACCCGTTGCCAGATTCCACACTTTGATGGTGTTGTCATTACTTGCAGAAGCCAAAGTCTTGCCATCCGGGCTGTAACTGACGCTCCAGACTGCTACGCGATGCCCTTGGAGGACCGCAATCTCTTGACCCGTTGCCAGATTCCACACTTTGATGGTGTTGTCATCACTTGCAGAAGCCAAAGTCTTGCCATCCGGGCTGTAACTGACGCTATAGACTGCTGCCTGATGCCCTTGGAGGGTCGCAATCTCTTGACCCGTTGCCAGATTCCACACTTTGATGGTGTTGTCACTACTTGCAGAAGCCAAAGTCTTGCCATCCGGGCTGTAACTGACGCTCATGACTCCTTCGTTATGCCCTTGGAGGGTCGCAATCTCTTGACCCGTTGCCAGATTCCACACTTTGAGGGTGTTGTCACTACTTGCAGAAGCCAAAGTCTTGCCATCTGGGCTGTAACTGACGCTCCAGACTGCTTCGTGATGCCCTTGGAGGGTCGCAATGGGTTTACCCGTTGCCAGATTCCACACTTTGAGGGTGTTGTCACTACTTGCAGAAGCCAAAGTCTTGCCATCTGGGCTGTAACTGACGCTCCAGACTGCTGCGTGATGCCCTTCCAATCGGTTGCGCTCTCTCACCCCGTAAACCGCCTGTCGCAGTGCAGTTACAACTTGTATCTCGATATCTGTTTTTGCTCCACCTGCTTGCTTGAGTGCGATTCCTGCCCGTAAACCTTCTATTAGCGCATCAAACTCTTTATTTGAAAAAAATAGTGCACCGGAATAACGACTAAGAGCATCAATTTGCCCTATCTGAAATTCTTTTAATTTCTCTTCACTAAGTCTTCGTTGCTCTTTCTCCTTACTCAGTTCTGCTAATAGTTCAGCTCCCTGTTGCTGACGAATAAATGCCACCAGATAATCGTGAACCAGTTGATAGCGGTCTCCGGCAGATTCTGGCACTCGCACCACTAACCCCGAACTCAGTAAAATCCCTAAAACTAAAGCCAGATTGTCAGCTTTTAATTCTAAAGACTGTGCCAGCTCCGCACGAGTTTTCAGAGGACGAGTATTATTTTCATCGGTGAGCAAGTATAAAACCAGTTGAGCTAGTTTTCTGTTTTCTTCAGAGCCGCAATCTTGGATAACTTCTGCTAAATGTCGCTCCACCAGTTCTACTTTCGGGTTGTCCCCCAGACACCGATACTGTTCTAAAGTGGTAATTTTTTCTGACTGGAGTTGTGCCCCAACAATTTGCAACTCTATCGGACGTACCGCTTTCAGCTCTCCCGCCAAATCCTTCACCAGTTCCTCTATCAACGCTGGCTCTAAGTAAAACTTGGAGCGTTTGGTTAAATTTTCAATAACTAACTTTGCCTCGGTACTTGAAAAATCTCCTAAATAATACAGAATATTTTTATCAAGTATGTTGTTGTTAACCGCAGCCATTTGATGGATACGATTGCATTCCAACAAATAATGTAAATAATCCTCCCGCAAAGCCAAGATAATCTTTACATAAGGAATATCCAGGCAGGCTTGCAAAAAATCATAAAAATCTAATCTTTTAGTTTGCTCTCGGTAAACAAAGAAGAACTCTTCAAATTGGTCAAATATCAGAACAGTTAACAGATTACAATCTGCATTCTTTCGCAACTGTTCAATAATCGCCGCCGTTGAATTTAAAACTTCCCCTAACAGGGCTTGAAAAGGCAGACTAATTGGCTCTTCTTGCTCCCCCCTGATTAAGGGGGACTGGGGGGAATCTTCATGGCATTGCGAGATCGCCTTTTCTTCCAATCCCTCCGCTAAATCCCTGCCCAATGCACTAACCCAATCAGTGTAAAATCGCACTACAACAGGTAAAGCATTTCGCTCTCCAATTGGTTGCTGTTTCAGGACTGGAACTAACCCTGCTCTCAGAATCGAACTTTTTCCTACCCCTGACTGACCGTGAATTACGATTAGTTTATGTTGATTACTACTAATTCTTTCTATTAACCGCTTAACATCTTGTTCCCTCCCAGAAGCAGCAATTTCCTGAGAAATGATTGCTTCCTGACCAGTTTGTAATAATGGGTGAATTACCTGCTGTTTTGGTTGTAAATGAGACGTACCCGCAAAAGCTCGAAAATTGTATTGAAACTCAGTTGAAATTCTTTCTCGTTTAATTTCAAAGGCTTTTAAATATTCCCCTTTCTGGTAATAAAGCAATTGCAACTCTTCCAAAATATCAACATGAAGTTTTGGATTATACTGTGGAATTGCTTCTTCCCTAGCTTTTTCTAAGTTAACAACAGCTTCTTCAACTAAACCTAAATGCGATTGCGATCGCGCTAAAATAAATCGATATAAACCCCGCTTGTATGGCTGAATACTTGGAATCCTATCTAAAGTTTGCAATGCTTGTTGAGCTAATTGATTCGCATCATCCCAGCGCGATTGCTCTAGAGCTACTTCTGCAAAAAAGCCGTAATCTTGAGCTAATTGGCTTAAATCTCCGTATTTTTGGTGTAGATTAACAGCTTTTTGGGCAAGAATTTGTAAATCTTCCCATGCTTGTAGCTGTCGCAAAACGTCACCAAGTTTACTAATATGGCTAGCGACCAAATCCGGACGTTCAGCTTGCTCAAAAACATCAAGGCATTGCTGAAGATAATAGCAGATTTCTTCCCAATACCGCTGATTTTGTTCAGCCTTGCTGTAATAACATAAGGCAATATTAAGTAGCAATCTACCTTGCTGCTCTAGATGTTTCCTTTCCTGCCAATATCTTAAACTTTTTTGATAATGTTCTATAGCAGCATTTATTTGATTATTTGCATAATCATCTAAGCCGCGACAAAATTCTAAACCCGCTTCTGCCTCTGGCTCTAATTCTTGTCCGCGACTTTGCAAATCCTGAAAAGCTGCTTCTATTTCACAGCAAGTTTCTAAATTAGTAATTACATTGCCAGTAAATAACGCATCTGTATTTTGCTTCAAAAAATCAATTAACTCATCAGTACAGAGTGCAAACTCAACACTCGTTGCCCAACTCTCAAAATCTGGTGCTAAGCGGATCAACTTTTGTAGAACTTGGTCGTTAACCCACAACACCAGTGGGAACGGAAAATTTTGGCGAAACTCCTCCCTTACTTGGTTGGTTGAAGTGAGAACCGTGTTGAGGTCGTTCACCGACTCCAAACCAAAAACCATCACGGCTGACGGCTTTTCATCTCCTAGTTCTGCAAGTAGGATTGTGTAGAGTGTCTTGACAGATGCAGGCAAGTTTAACTCTCGAATCTTCACTGAGGATAACTCCCGCAGGCGTTGCACCATGTAATCGCGCAACGCCCCATAGTTACACCGCGCCAAAATTAGCCGAAATTGCCCTTGAGACAGCCTAATTGCCCGTACCAGGGCCTTCAGCGAACTCTCGTTATTAGCAGCAACATCTTCCAGTTGATGCGAGTTAGTCATAGCTGAAGTTCTTTCGCTTCTCGCAAAATTGGATTGATATCAAACCAAGACCCATCTTCGTCTCGGTATTCAAATACAAACATATCGCGCACTAAAGTTTGGTATCGTTCCTCTCCTCTTAAGCTTTTCTGTTGTGCCACTTCCCGCAGCAATATCCATTCATCCTCAGTGAGTGCCAAGATTAGCGCATTCCGGCGTTGCCGAATCACCCCTTCAAGGCAATCCCGCGACAGAGGTGGATCGTCTCGCTCAAGACAGCGGGAAAGCAGCACCAGCAGGTTCCGCACATGACCGCCACTTACACGGCACAGGCGGGCTAAAGTTTCAGGACTATCAAAAACTTCTGTAATTTTATTGACACGCTCTACTACATTTACGTCGGGGAAGGCTCTTGCCAGTACCATCTGTTGCAGCAGCGCCATCCCCTCTTTTGATTCACCGCCAGAACGTACCTGCACGGGCACCATCGGCAACACCTTGGGATCTCCCCCAAATCGATTCGTCAGCCTTCCTAAAGCGTTTGAAAAAATCAACACCAGTGGAATCGTATAGACCACATGGCAATTCAGCTGGTTGAGTTGTTCTCCCCGTTCTACAAATAAATATTCTGGCTGAATTTGCCCGGTTGGCTTTACCGAGTTTTCCAGTCGATCCAGATTATCGATAATTACTACCAGTCCTTTTTTGCCTTGCTGCTTAAGTTTTTCTCTAGCAACTCCAAATAGTTCCTTGTTAATCGCTTCTAGAATCCCATTCGTGCGTGGTTCTAAATATTGCCTTAACTGATTGCGAAGCTTGGGACTATCTTTAGTTTTAGCAGTCAGCTTGCCGATGCCCACAGACAACTCAGCTTCCATCGAAACATCTATCGGTGTCTGCAAAAAGTCTGCTATTTCAGTAAATAAATTAGTAAAGTAGCCTGGTTTAAGCTTGATTTGAATCGCTTCCAGGCTTGCACTCACCTGACGAGCGATCGCCAGCATGATATCTGTAACATCAACGTCTGCCATTTCCAAGACTTGGCTAGACTCGAAATAAACGACATGAAATCTCTGCTGTTCTAAATCAGCCTTAAGTTGCTGCAATTCTGTAGACTTGCCACAGCCGATATGTCCTGTAAACAATTGGCAGGTCGGCTTATCAGGTGAAAGACGGGTGACGGTTCGTCCCAACTCGCGGATAATATTGCCACCGCGCACTGAGGAGAAATCGATGTAATACTTTCGCTCCTCGGCATTGCCCATGTTCAGAGGGCTAGGGTTACACGCCTGATAAAACCTCTGCAAATCCAGTGTCATGAATTTCCTCGCAACCGGGCTGATCTTTACTCTCTACCGCCGCCATTCTACCCATTCCGTAAAACGCTTTGAGCGCTCAATGGCTCAAGGCATCCTGCTGGGAAGTCCTGCTTCAACAAGCGATCGCACCCGCAATGATTACGCTAAGCGATCGCTTCTTCTCAATAGACCTCTTGCATGAATCAAGAAAATGAGCCAAAAGTAGGTAAGCGTTACTGAATCTGCTCATGCTCTACCAACAGTTGAAAGTCCTCAATCCGAGCGCCTTCAGACGGGCG
>NZ_JACJOQ010000641.1:0-20339 GCF_014695635.1 Coleofasciculus sp. FACHB-712
GTTTGGCATCAGAAATGGCGGCGTCCCCTGCGGAATGCCCTAGATTGGTTGCGGGATCAGTTAAGCAAAGTTTATGAAGAAACGGGTCGCCAGTTCTTCCGCGATCCCTGGGCGACACGGGATGAATATATCCACGTAATTCGCGATCGCTCTCCTGCTAATGTAGAGCGCTTCCTCGCCCGCCACCGCACCCGCAAACTAACACAATCAGAACAAGTAGACGCCCTACGGCTATTGGAAATGCAGCGCCATAGCCTGCTGATGTACACCAGTTGCGGCTGGTTCTTTGAAGAACTCTCAAGACCCGAAGGAACGCAGATTCTCCGCTACGCCGCTAGAGCATTGGAACTTGCCGGTGATGTCTCTGGTGTGCAGTTGGAAAAAGGATTTATCAAACGTCTCTCCCAAGCTCCCAGTAATGTTGATTTATTCAAGCATGGTGCTGAGGTGTACCGGCAGCTGGTAGTCAGTGCCCAGATTGGTATAGAGCAAGTGGCAGCACACTATGCCATCAGTTCCCTATTCACTACCTATCCCCAGCAACAGCGGGTCTACTGTTACGATGCTCATCAGTTGGATTATCAGATGCAACGCATCGGGTCGCTGACTCTAGCGGTGGGGCAACTGCGACTAACTTCAGAAATTACCTGGGAAAGTACTCATTTAGTCTTTGCCGTTCTTCATTTGGGCGGCTGGGATTTCCACTGCTGCATTCAACCATTTGCCGGTCGCCGCACTTATAGCCAGATGAAAGAAAAGCTGTTTGCGGCGCTGCAACAAGCTAGTGCTGCTCACGCGATCCTGGCGATGTCCCAACTATTTGGGGGTAATTCATTCAATTTGCAGAAATTATTTGCTGAGGAACGGCACCGGATTATGCGGCTGCTAAGTCAGAAAACTTTAACCCGCCTAGACCAGCTTTATACCCAGGTTTACCGGGATAACTACGGTATCTTGATGGCGTTCCAGCGTGATGAGCTGCCCGTTCCGCAAGAGTTGCAAGTAGCCGCAGAAGTGGCAATTTCTAACCGCGCCCGGATGTCTCTACGGGCACTGGAGCAAGAAAACGGCGAACCCCAGCAAGGTTTAAATCAGCTGGCAGAACTGGAAGCGATCGCGAAAGAAGCGAATCAACTGCGCTGTCAGTTGAATATCCCCGATGCCAAGCAAACTTTAGAGCAGTTGATCTTGCGATCGCTCTGGAAGCTTCTGCACGACTCTAACCCAGCCACTCTAGAAGCAGATATCCAACGCTTAGAGCGGATGATTTCTGTAGGCAATCAGCTACACCTCGGCTTATCTTTGCATCGCCCTCAAGAACTCTACTTTAGCTGTCTCCACAGCCAAATTGTGCCGCTGCTGGAGTCAGAAACTAACGGCAATTCGTCTCAGCTACGTCAGTTGCTATTACTCGGTCAAAAGCTAGCTGTAGATGTCAGTCCCTGGTTGAATCAACTGTCATAAATGTCACGGGTAATGGGGAATTGTCCGACGAATCACCCATTACCTGAATCGATTAGCTGCTCTCAAATATGAAGGGGTAGGTTACAAAACCTACCCCTTCATATTTACACTTGAAGCGTTTCACCCATTATTTCAGATTCAAAAGGGTGTAGCCTCTACGCGATTAGATGCGATCGCGATCGGTGCGGATGTTTTGATCCCGAATGGGCAGATCGTTACTATTCACATCCAGTTCTTCTCGACGAAGCTGTTCTTCAGCATTAACCGTTTCACGATCTACTTCTTTTCTGATTCTGACTTCCTCACGTACAAAAGCTTCCTTTTGAATGTTAGGAGTTTCTTCGTAGATTTCCACCCGTGCAGCTTCCCCTTCCTGGAAGGCAGCTTCGCCCGGAGTAACAGCTCTTCCCGCATCTGCTGGAGTCACGCGCTCAACGATCACTCGCTCCCTTTCAATGGGGACTGAAACTCGCGCTGTCTCAGTTTCAACGTGTTTACCAACCGCTACCTCGCCTGTTTTCTGGCGGGTTTTATTAGCAATCAACCGTTCTTCGTACAACTTGAGGGTTTGATGATCCCGATCGTTCATATCGTACAAAGATGGCTCTTGCTGATAATTGTAGCGATCGCGATCGTAAGCTTCGTAATTATCCTCAACAGGTACAGCACCTGCCATCGGAGCGGCGTAACTAGGTTCCACAACAGGTGCCCCCAAAGGTGCAGATGCATCTAAAGGTGTTGCTGTGTTTATCGGTGCCGATGTTTCCACAGATGGCTCTACCGCCGAGTTGCGATAAACTCCTCTCACCTGCTCCTCGTAATCGTAATCAACCTTGAGCTCGTCGCCAAATTCCGGTAAATTTTCTACTTGCTCTTTGGTAAGCCCAACAGCGTAGACGTGCCGATTATCATAGTCGATCCGAGAACGACCCACTGGTAGCAATACTTGCTTACCGAAAACCCAGAAGCCTGTATCAACAACTAAATAGCGGAAACGCCCCGATTCATCAACTAAGATATTTTTGACGCTACCAACCTTGTCATCGCTGATATCTGAATAGACGTCAAATCCCTTAACGTCTTCACCGCCAAAAGTGTCTTGATAGTCTGTGTCGAAATCTTCAAGCTTGTATAAAACCATGCTTTTCTTTTCCTCCAAATTTCTTGTGTATTTCTATATGTATCTATGCTAAAAGTCTTTACGCTGGCTCCATCTGGCTAGCGACTGACTTCAATAAATTCAATACATAAGCCCTAAAGAGGATGCACAATTATGAAGCATTCGCTCAGATTTTGTCAGTTAATTATTAAGTAGAAATAAAAATAAGTTTTTTTTACAAATGATTACCAATTATCTTTGTATATTTGCTATAACAAGCAGCAAGTTTTGATTTTCTATCTCCCCGCAGACAGGTATGTATATATTTCAATGGATAGATATAGAATTTAATTAATAAACTCTTCAAAAGATTAAATTATTCTTAACCTAAGAGAAGCATCTAACATTTTTTGAATGAGATGAATTGCTCCTGCAATCTTAGATTCAATATTTTGTAAAACTAATAGACTGCTTCTGAGCTTTCCTTGGCCTTCTTTGCGCCTAAAGCGGAGATTGTGTACGTCAGCATCGCTTACGAAGTTTTTTTATTTCACAAGTCGAATAAGGTTGCTACAGCAGTTCTAAATGATTCCCGAAGGCAAGATACCCAACTTCTAAGAAGTTGGGTATCTCAAGCCCTGAATTATCACAACTTGAGTAGGATTGCTGTATCTTGTGAACTTAATTGAGGTTGTAGTCGATCTTTGCAGATTAAAACTTACGCAATTTACTAGCCTTGGTGCCCCTGATATTTTAAAATTTGTAAATTTATTTAAGCCTGCTCGCCTATAAATTTTTTCTATCTTTGGTAGTAGTAGAAAATCTCGCTACATCTATTAAGTATAAGTACCTAAGATTCAATTGTTGAGCTGCTCCTTGAAATATCTTGACACGGTCTCTAGAAGAGCGCTTACATAGCGCTTACGCTCTAGTAGCAGAGTACCCTAACTGGGCAGTTCAACAGCGCATCCGTGGAAGTACAGAGTTTGCAAAAACACTTTCTGGAGATTCCGTAATCTAACCCAAGCAAATTTGTAGTAATCTTTGGCAAGGTAATATTAACCAAGCAGATGTCACCATAGATAGATGCACGGTGCCCCTGTTTTGTACTACTGCTATCTGGAATTTTCAAACTATGGCTCCCCAAAACGGCAAGATTCGGTTCCCTCTGTGGCAGTTTCTCAATCAGCCCCTGTTTAGTTCCAAAACTAAATTAGTGCTCAATCCCCGCCGCTTCTCGTATTGTTACAGAATTCACCTTTTGGAACGCTGCTGGGTTAAAGATTACCAGCCAGGAAACCGCCGTCAGCACTAAACCGCCAAATTGCATTCAGTTGTCAGGAGCCAAGTTGAGACTGACCACCACAAGGTCTCTACAGAATCCAGGAGCCAGAATCTATCCTCAGTCTGACCCCTGGATTCTAAATAAGGCGAAAATTGTTATTTTAATTTATTAAGTTTAAACGCACTTCAGGTTCTAAGTGACGCCGCTGAACAGAGAAAATTGACTTTTGCTCGATCCGGAATCTAGTTCCCGCTTGCCGAATACTTTACTCAGATAGCTCAAACAGCCTGCAAATTCACCGTCAGTTATGGGTGAAAAGCCCCTGTAACCGTCGTGGGGAGCCGTTTTAGGCTCTCAGGAATGCACGTTCGCGAGCGATCGCATAAGTTTGGTTTTCCTCAAGCACGCTCGACAAGAAAAGTCATGGCATTACAATCGGCATATGGTAGCGGTATTACCGAAAGCCCAACCATTGAAATTTCTCAGGAAGTATTACGGTCTATCCTTAGCCGGATAGAATCTGAACTCCATAGCAGCGAAGTCTACAATCGTGCCTTGGCTGGGTTACAGACAATCTTGGGAGAAGCTGCTGGGAGTGCCCAGATTATGGTTAAGGCAGTAGGGAGAGAAGCCATCCGGCTAGCGTTCCAGCAGTTTGCGAAAACTTATAAGGTTGTCCCAGTCACATCTCCAGAAATTGGTAACAATCAACAAGAGCCGCAAGCCAGCACTCAGCCTCAAGAGTCATCAGTCCATAGCGAACAGTCATCCGTTAATCACCTAGAATCAACGACGAATGACTTAACTTTAACGAATGACCAAGGACGCAGTATGAATGCCTCACCTGCCGATTTAGTAGACATTACGCCACTGCCTCTCCCAACCAGCCCAGATCCGGTTTTTCCCAAACCACTCAAAAAGCTCTCCAAGGCGGAACTGGCAGCGCAAATCGCAGATGAGCAACGGCAAGAGTGCCTGCGTCAAATTGGTCAGCAATTAGGGCAAGCACGTCATGCACAGTCAATGACTCTGCGGCAACTTCACAATCAAACACTCGTGCCGCTTCATCACATTCAGGCTTTGGAAGTCGGTTGCTTCGAGCATTTGCCTGAGGATATCTATGTCCGAGGTTTTATTCGCCGGATGGGGGTCGCCTTGGGGTTAGATGGTGCTGCAATGGCTGCTTCCTTACCCGCGCCCGATCCTGCAAAATCTGTACTGCCTTCTTGGTACCGACCGAAATCAGTGCCTGGGTTTGGATTTCAGCTCAATACAGTTCATTTATACGTGGGTTATGCTGCGCTAGTGGCAGGGGCAGTGGGGGGACTCGCGTTGATGTCAAACCATTCACAATCATCAGCGTCTGCTGATTCTCCACCGGATGTTCCTAACAACTCATCTGCTTCTGAGTCGCATCGTCCTGTGAAACCTGCTGCGAAACCCGGTTTAAAGGCGGGTCAGAAAGGAGTGGCGGTTGGGCCTGATATTGCTCCGCCTGAAGCAATTAGTCGTAATTAGTCATTGGTTATTAGCGATCGGCAGAAAAATCACTGACTGCTGACTAACTAATGACAAGATTATCTCGATGGACGACGGTTTCTGCACCGGCGTAGCCTAAAATTGCAGGAATTTCTTCGGAACGGCGTCCACTAATTTGCTGTAGCTCGTCGCTGCTGTAGTTCACCAGCCCTCTAGCTATTTCCCGTCCTTGAGGGTCGCATAACTGCACAGCGTCTGACGCCTGGAAGTCTCCCTCGACTAGGGTAATCCCAGCAGCTAAGAGGGATTTTCCTGCCTGACTAATTGCCGCGATCGCTCCCTTATCCAGATATAGCTTCCCAGCCGGAATCAACCCGTGGGCAATCCAGCGCTTACGGGCATTGCCCATCGTGTCGCGGGGTTCAAACTGAGTGCCGAGGGGTTCTCCTTGCAAGATTTTTTGGATGTTGCGGGGAAATCGCCCTTCGGTGATGACTGTCCGAACTCCGGCGCTGGTAGCGATGCGGGCGGCAGTAATTTTTGTAACCATGCCGCCTGTGCCCCATTGAGAGCCGCGATCGCCTGTTTGCACTTGTAATTCTTCCAGCTCATCAATGTGATTCACTAGAGCGATCGGCTGAGCATCCGGAACTTGACGCGGATCGGCGGAGTACAGTCGGTCTACATCGGTCATTAAAAATAGCCAATCTGCCTCTATCAAGCTGGCGACTAGGGCTGAAAGCGTATCATTATCCCCAAATTTCAGTTCCTCTACGGCTACGGTGTCATTTTCATTCACCACGGGGATGACGCCCAACCGCAACAGTTCCCGAAAGGTGTTGGAAGCGTTGATATAAGCTGAGCGTTCTTTGAAGCTACTGCGAGTCAGGAGAACCTGGGCAATGGGTTGTTCTAAGGTGGTAAAAAAGTCATCGTATACGCGCATCAGGCGTCCCTGACCGACTGCTGCCACTGCTTGTTTGAGTGCTAGGGTGCGCGGACGTTGCACGAGTCCCAAGCGGGCGCAACCCACTCCGACAGCACCCGAAGAAACTAGCACCACTTTATAACCTTGCCGCCGTAAATCTGTGAGGGTTTCTACTAAGGCAGCGATGGTGGAAAGAGCCAGATGACCTGTTTCAGGCGATGTCAGGCTAGAAGTACCAATTTTGATGACAAGGGTTTGACTCACAAAAGAGAGGGGGCGCAGGGGAGTAGAGGGGAGGGGGAGCAGATTGTCGAGACGCGATAAATCGCATCTGATTTATCGCGTCTGGAGGCTGGGAATTGGCAATGAGTGATTAGCTTCAGCCGATTTCCCATTCCAAATTTTAAAACGCCAGCTCCTCCATCGGGGAACTGACGCTTTACAAAGGTATTCACGGGGATTAATGTTTAGGGTCTTTATATTGGCTGACCCCATTTGAACCATATGTATAATGCCAGGGATTTTTGACAATCGAGAATCTCATAATTATTTCTTTATATTTTGGTTTTTCAGGATTTGTCTGGATTTTTTAAGTTTTGTTGCTTTGCGGTGAACGAGACGCCCAAGGCTTGGGACATCCAGACCTCAAAGGTACGGACTGGATAAGAGCGCACGGCAAGCGCTGGGTCAAGCATCGGCTCGACGAGAATGGTAAACATACCGAGTCGGTTGCCTGCTAAAACGTCTGTAAATAAGCGATCGCCCACCATCCCCACTTGTTCAATAGGAAGGTTCATCGCGGTGACAGCCTGCCGCAGCTTGCGCCGCGATGGCTTAGCAGCGCTGGTAATGTAAGGCAAATTTAACGAGCGAGCGATGCCACTAATTCGGTTTTCGCTCAAGTTATTACTCACTAGCCATAGCGTCGCCACCTGTCTAATTTCCTTCACCCATTCCACGAGTTCTTCAGACGCCTCGGCTGCTTTTAGGGGTACCAGCGTGTCATCGACATCCAAGACTAAACCTTTGAGATGATATTGCTGGAGAAGATCGGGGGTCAGACTCACAATAGGTCTGCCCAGAATTAAGTCAGGCTGTAACCGTGTTACCCAGGACATAAGCAGTTTTTAATTGTAAGTGTGAGTTGTTAGGAGAACTCCCAGGTAAGAGCTTTTTCAACCCGGCAAAGTTATCAATGGGATTGCTAGTAGTTGCAAGTCCAACTTCCCCGATCTTAATTAGACTTATTGGCAGCTTGGCGACTAGACCAATCTAGGTACTGTTGTTAGCGGCTTTGTTGCCGTTGTTGGCGAATCGCGTTTGTAGCGGCTTGGTGTTCTTGTAGCGTCCGACTAAACACATGGGTGCCATCGTAGCGAGCCACAAAAAAGAGGTAGTCTGTTTTTTCAGGATTGAGAGTGGCTTTGAGACTTCCTAAGCCAGGGCTGGCGATGGGAGTTGGGGGCAATCCTGCGTTGAGATAAGTATTGTACGGGGAGGCTGTTCTCACCTGAGCCAAAGTTAAGGGCTGATCCGCTGTTTGCCGAATGCCGAGTCCATACTCAACTGTTGGATCGGATTCCAGTCTCATCCCTTTCTGAAGGCGTTGTGTAAACACACCAGCAATCTGAGGGCGTTCGACCGGAATCACTGCCTCTTTTTCGACAATACTAGCCAATGTCACCCATTGAAGAAGAGGTATCTGGGTTTTGTTTGGCGCTTGTTGATAGATGGGGAGTGCCACCTGTTCAAAGCGATCTAGCATTTGTTTGATGATGGCTTGGGGGGTGATGCGATCGCTATTTAGCTTGTAGGTATCCGGGTACAAAAAACCTTCTAAATAAGGCAAATCCGCAGGTAGCCAAGGATACTGGTCTTTGGGAATCTGAGTTGCGGCAGTGAGAAATTCTTCGCTTTTGAAAAATCCCTGAGATTCAAAGTAAGCCGCCATTTGCTGAAGCGACCATCCTTCAGGGATTGTGAAGGAAAGCTGCACTACATCGCCCGTCCAAATTTTATCAGCGATCGCTGGCAGCGGCTGGGTGGGTGACAACTGGTAAGTCCCAGCTTTAAACCCACCCGGTCGCTTTTGCAAGTCCAACCAAAACGTCCATAGCTTCCAAGCATCAGCGGAGCGAATCAACCCTGCTGCTTCTAGATCGCGCCCTATCTGCTGCGCCGAGGTTCCTTGAGGAATCCGGATTAGCACTGATGTATCTTTTCCAGCATTCGCTGACGGTTGAGTTTCGGCAACGGGGGGCGCACTCGCCCAGCTCCACCACGCCCAACCCTGCCATGCACAGAGTCCGAGCGTTGCTGGGATTAAGGCGAGATAAAACGTCCATTTGGAGATGCGTTGGATTGCTTTCATTTTGATTGCGGGTAACAACCGCTGTCATGGAATTAAGAAGGCAAAATTAAAAATTAAAAAAAGAAAATTCTTCATATTTAATTTTCAATTTCTAATTTTTAATTCTTTACCTATTCCATTTCATCAAATAGCTGATCTTCCAGCAGCGGTTGCACTTTTTTAAATTCCTCAGGGGAAAGTAGCACTGGTTCACCCGCACTATTAATCCGCGCAAACAATAGCAGCGGATCGAGAGGCGTGTATATTGTGTATTCTTGTTCTTTGTGATAAAAGCTGGCTAGAAACTGAAATTCCTCTGGTTCGAGCTGAGTATCGTCATCTTCGATTTCCAAGGTGAGGATTTCTTCCTCTTCAACCGCAGGCAGTTCACCGGCAACAGTCAGAGCAAATGCGGTTCGCTTTAAGGCGAGATTCCGCTCTGCCAGGACTGCTTGAGCCGTAGGAAAAACTTCGTCAATTTCGGCGTCGTCTTCGACTAAGGTGGCTTCTTCCTCCTCCTTCTCCTCGTCCCACGCCACAATTTCTACAGGTGAATCTACCGGCAGGAGGATGACGTATTCTTCACCATCTACTTCTATTGAATGCTCAATGTAACAACTAAGCGATCGCCCGGATTCATCCGTCAACGAGACGGTTTGGACGGAAGACCCATTCTCTTCAGGGGGTTGGGATGAGAACATTGCAGATATGCTGCTATCAACGTGAGATTGTGGACTAAAAAACTCCAACCCCAAAGTTTGCACACCGTGGGGAAGTAGCTTGCAAAAATCAGGATATCACGGCATAAGAGTTGTAGAGACGCCATACGTCAAGGAGGGACAATTTATCAATTGTCCCTCCTTGAGTTGAAAGATTCTTCCAAGCAATAGATTCGGTTACTGACAGACAAACACCTTCGCTTCGTACTCTGGCAAGTCAACTAGAGAGCCATCCTCTCCAGCTTCGATGCGGGAGTTATTCATCCAATCCTGCCACGTCCCAGAGGATGGGAAGTTAGGAATGCGATACCCTGACAGAGACTTATCTGAGAAATTCGCCACAACAACCACACGGGAACCGGGTTCGTTCCAACGGTAGTACGCCAACACTTTTGCCTCTGGATTTTCGTGAAAAAACTCAATGTTATCGCTAGAAAGAGCTGGATTTTCTTTCCGGAGAGCGGTTAACTTTTTGTAATACTCAAACAAATCTTGATTTAAGTCTTGTGGCAACAAAGGCCAAGCAATTTTCTTTGGCTGAGTCACGTTTTCACTTTTGCGCTGGTATTCTCCAAACTCTTCTCCCATCCAGAGCATTGGCACACCTACCGCTGTCATTAACAAAACAGCTCCTAACTTCGCTCTGCCAAATGCGGCTTTGTCAAAAATCCCGCGATCGCCTAATTCTCTCATCAAACGTTGGCGGTCGTGAGTTGCCAAATAATTCACTACATTCGTAGCAGCCGTATAACCCTGCCTTCTCGGATCTAAAACTTCCTTCAGTTTTTCTAATTCAAACATTTCGCCACAAATATGTGGAAGCACAAAGTAGCGAAAACTTTCATGCCAACAACCATCCAGCGGGCCTTCTGGATAAACTACGGTTTTGGTATCGGGAATATGTTCGGCAATGTTGTAGAACGGCTTAGGAGCAGTATTTTTCTTGGCTTGCTTCGCAAGCCAATCCAAAAATTCATAATTTGCCAATTGGCGCACGGCATCAAAGCGAATCCCATCAATGTGATATTCCTGAACCCAGAAACGCACCACATCTCCGACGTATTTCCAAGCAGGCTTAACATCCAACTTTTCGTCGTAGTTGTCGTAGTTAAATTCTGGTCCCCAGTAATTACCCGGGTCTTCTGGATAATGCATATGCTCGTAGTACCAGTAATTCCGGTCAATCAGCATTAACGGGCATTCTTCATCTGTGTGGTTATAAATCCCATCCATGAAAACGCGAATGCCTCGACCATGACACTCGTCAATAAACCGCTTCAAATCTTCTGTGGAGCCGTAACTGGATTCTGTAGCGAAGTAGTGGCGGACTGTATAGCCCCAATTGTAATCACCGGGATACTCATTTACTGGCATCAATTCGATGGCATTAATTCCGAGTTCGCTCAAATGATCTAACTTAGCGATCGCGTCTTGGTATTTGCCTCGCTGGTGTGGGTCATCTTCACCACCGGAAAAATCTGCAACGTGCATTTCATAGATGACTAATTCGTGATTGTCTGGCAAGAGCGTATCGTCATGCTGCCAAACGTAAGTATCAACAATTCGCTTCCCATCTTTGACCTGTGCGACACTGTGGCCTCTTGCTTCATCAACGTCTGTAGCGTATGGGTCGATTACATCCACCCATTGATCGGGTTCAAATTTTGGGCTTTTCGATTGAACTCGAAATTTATATTGATAAATGCCATCCTCCAAGTCTACCTGGGTTCGGAAATATCCATCCTCACCTTTTTCCATTGGAATGTTTTTCCAGTTAGAAAAAGAGCCGATTAACGCCGCTCCTTGGTTGCGAGGAGCAAATAAATTGAATTCGACTGCTGCCATAAAAATTTTTAATGAAGTAGATTCGCTTACTTAGTTGACCAATGCTTCTTTGCAAACATTTTTAAAGCCTGCATTTATAATTCTAAAGTTTAGTAATGAATTATACTGAATTATCTATCTTGAGAAATAGCACAACATTAATAAAGTTTGTATCTTCAAAAACAAAATTAACTAACTTCCGGATTTTTATATCTGGAGAAGTAGATAAAAACTGTTTTCTAGACTTTAAGAAATAGGTTTAAAAAGACTGCAAATAAGGCTAGCGAGAGATGTCAATTCAGAGATGAATAGGGAAGATCGGGTCATAAATAACAGCTCAAAGGAGCTGAAGATGAGTACATTACAATGGATTCCCCTACTTTCTACTCTTAGTCTCGGTCTTGCATTTATCATGCTTGCTTACTGCTTTGCAGCAGTTACTATCTAGTTTTTCCTAGAAAGAGATTGTCTGATTAATCAATTATTTCTAAGTTGAATTAAGGAGTTTCAAATGTTGAAACAAATGTGTTGGTTGCCAGCGATGGGAGTCAGTGGAGAAAAGTTGTTGCATTTACGAACTGCACCCAATCAACCGTGGCGACCTTATACGGCTTTTCCCGAATATGCTGTACCAGACTATCCAGTTCCGGGCGGTTCTAAGGGTTGGGCAACCTACCAAAAATTAAGATGCGAAGGTTGGGCTTTAGCACCCAGTACGCAGAGTCAGCAACTGAAAAGTGCTTAAAATTATCCACTGATTTTTAGGCAATGTATCTAATAGAGTTGTTGCTTCATTAGCCTTATGGGTTTCGGCTCTTACGTCTAGTAAGGGTTGAAACTTCGCTTCTTAAAAAGCAAGGCTCTAATCAATACTTATTTTAGGAAATAATTGTTTTCCTAAACCTATCCATTTAATACCGTTCGAGTTGTGAGGCAGTATATTAACGAATAATTCAATTCCCCAATCCACGCTGCGCCATAGCAGAGCATTAGCGCAGCGGCTAACGGGGAGTAAAACGAGACTGGCAGGTTCTACTGTATAGACACAGTAGTTTTTTGCTTTTTTAAGGGCGGCAAAGAGAAGCTACTGTTCCAGGCTTTAGAAAGTTTCGATTACTGCCAAACTAATACTTTGGCTTCGTAACTTCCTAAGTCGAGCTGGATGCCATCCTCCCTTGCTTCGACATCATAATCGCCAGTCCATTCGTGCCAGGTTCCTGCTTCGGGGAAGTTAGGAACGTGATAGCCTCCTAGGAAATTGTCAGAGAAGTTTGCAACAACAACAACACGAGAACCCTCGCCATTCCAGCGGCTGTAGGCTAATACCTTTGCTTCTGGATCTTCATGGATAAAGTCAATATTTTCGGTGTAGAGGGCATGATTATTTTTACGGAGATGAATCAAGCCTTTGATAAATTCAAACATCCCGCGATTGAGGTCATGACCTAAGAGCGTCCAATCAATTTTTGCTTGTTCAGTTGTTTTGTATTTATACTCTCCGAACTCTTCACCCATCCACAGCAGAGGTACGCCGACAGCGGTCATATTGATGACAGAACCTAACTTTCTCCGCTTAAATGCTTCTTCATCCAAAATGCCGCGATCGCCTAACTCAGCTAAAACATGATTGTGGTCGTGATTCGTCAGGTAATTCACAACATTCGTAGCACCCATGAAGCCTTGCCGCTTGCAGTCAATGGCATCCTTGAGACGCTCTAAGTCAAAGGTATCGCCGCAGATATGTTCTAGAATGCAGTGATAGAAACTGTCATGCCAGCAGCCATCCATTGGTCCATCTACATTCGTAATGCTGGGGGTTTCAGGAATGTGTTCGGCAATATTGTAAAACGGCTTTGGCCCAGCTGCATTTTTTGCTTCCTGAACAATCCAGTGCATGAAATCGTAGTTGGCAATTTGTCTGGCTGCATCGTAGCGAATGCCATCAATGTGAAATTCCTGAATCCAGAAGCGCACGGTATCGCCAACAAACTTCCATGCAGGCTTAAGATCTAGATTTTCATCATAGTGTTCATAGTTAAACTCTGGCCCCCAGTTATTATCAGGGTCGCGCGGAGAATGATGGTACCAATAATCGTGGTCTATTTGTGTCAGTGGACTTTCTGCTTCTGAGTGGTTAAAAATTCCGTCCATAATGACGCGAATTCCACGACCATGACACTCATCAATTAGGTTTTTTAATCCTTCAGTTGTGCCATAACTGGATTCTGTAGCAAAGAAGTGACGAGGATTATAGCCCCAGCTATGATCCCCTGGATACTCCTTCACTGGCATCAACTCAATGGCATTAATTCCTAACTCGCATAGGTAATCTAATTTTTCTACAACGTGTTCGTATTTGCCCCGGGCGTAGGGATCATCTTCACCACCGGAGAAGTCGCCAACGTGCAATTCGTAAATGACTAATTCGCGATCGCTTGGCAGTGGCTTATCGTCATGTTGCCAAACGTATGTATCCACAATCCGCTCACCATCTTTAATTCTCACAACACCGTTTTGGGTGGGATTATCAATATCGGTGGCGTAGGGGTCAACTACCTCTATCCATTGATCTGGTTCAAAGAACCAAGATTTGGATTGAACACGGAATTTGTATTGATAAACTCCATCTTCCAGTTCAACTGTGGTACGGAAATAACCATCATTACCTTTTTTCATGGGGATGCTTTCCCAGTTAGAAAAATCCCCAATTAAAGCAGCTCCATTGTTATAGGGAGCAAATAAATTAAATTCAATCGGAGTTGCCATAGAAGTGTTTGGAGTTTGATGAAAAAAAGGCTTAGAGCAGTATTTTCTCCTTTTCATCCCGCTGAGGTATCGTTCTTGAGAAATAAAGTTGCCTCTGGTGCCCTAATTCCCAGGAGAGAAGTGGTAATGAATGCTAAAGGTAATTTAAGCTGAATTTCAGCGATTAATAGCGATTAATGCCGAATTTAGCGTTATTGTTGCGATCGGTTGTAGAAAAAATTTACCTATTTCAGTTGGCTGAAATAGGGGAGAACCCTACCCCTGCGTCCCTTTGCAAGCGACTACTGTGTATACACATCTAGGCAAGAAGCTAAAGACCAACCGAGACACAGAGAATCAAACTGTCGCAGATCCTGAAAAAGAGTGGCAATTCCGGTAGTCCGTTGGCTCTACTAGCCGAGTCAACCGTCTAGTAGAGCAATCAAGTTGCCTAAGCCAACCTTAGGGGAGGACAAGGGTTCGTTGTTTTGGGATGCGACTATTAAGCGACCATTAAGTGTGGGTGTAAGCTCTGTGAGGCAATGCTGCTGGGCATCACAGAAGATGACTGTTGCTGATTGAGTGACATCTTCAAGCCTTTGAGGAATTGAAGCAGACGCACAGCAGCAGATAACGCTAACACACACAGACGTTGAATAGCTGCTCCAGATTCGAGTTGGGTTGCTTCCTGATTCAACCGGCTTTGTTTGAGAGTGGCAAACAGTATATCTCTAGCGATCGCTATGGATAGAAATTAAGCTTTCACACATCAAAGTTGCACATTATGCAAACCATAAAACGAGCAAAATGCCGGATGCTCTGTTTATGCAGGCTAAAAACCCAAAATTTTCCCTAATTGTTCGCCTTTTGAAGCTGATAGCCAATCGCTCGCAGTTACAATGAAAATCATGAATAAAAATTAAGCTTTTTCTCATTTTTCCTGTTAACCTCCATCAATGAGCGCCACTCCATTGTCAGATGTGCTGTTGGCGGAATCATCCGCACCAACTTCTCCGGCTTCTCGTCTTACTAAAATTCTCAATCGACTCGAACCCTCACCCGAAAGCGTCGTCCTGCTGTTGGCTGTACTAATTGGCACCGGCACCGGGATGGGCGTTGTCACGTTTCACTATTTAATCGCTGTCATCCACAGCTTGATGCTGGAAGGGGTGATGGGGATAATTGGAGGCTGGGGTGCCTGGACTTTAGCTTGTATTCCCATTTTGGGAGGATTAATCGTTGGTTTAATGCGTCTTGCTTGGCCCGATTTTGGGCCGAGTATTTCTTCACTGATTGCCGCTGCCCAAGGCGTCCGAGAGTTGCTACCCCTGAGACCCGTCACCAAGATGGTAGCGGCTGCTGTTTCCCTCGGTAGTGGAGCCTCTTTAGGCCCAGAAGGGCCGAGCGTGGAAATTGGCGGCAATTTTGGAATGCTGCTCGGTCAAGTGCTGCAAGTCTCCAGAGAAAGGCAGCAGTTACTCTTGGGTGCTGGAGCAGCGGCGGGTCTGGCGGCTGGTTTTAATGCCCCGATTGCCGGGGTTTTCTTTGCCTTAGAGGTGGTCTTGGGAACCACCTTTGCAACTTCAGCGGTTAGCGTCGTATTGCTGGCAGCAGTTGTGGCGTCTTTAATTGCTCAGATTGGTTTGGGTGCCCAACCAGCTTTTACGCTGCCCGTCTATGAAGTCCGTAGTCCTCTAGAATTACCGCTTTATCTGGGATTGGGGGTATTAGCAAGTTTGGTGTCGCTGACCTATACCCAGTCAATTCAACTGGCTCGAAGTTTCTTTCGGGGACAGATTGCCGGTTTTGAGTGGCTGGGAAAGATACCGCGATCGCTTTGTCCGATAATTGGCGGTGCCTGTTTGGGCTTGGTTGCTTTGCAGTGGCCCCAAATTCTGGGCATCGGTTACGAAACAATTGCCGCTATGCTTCAGGATGTGGATTTTCCGTTAGGGTTACTCCTCGTCCTACTAGTGGTCAAGCTGATCGTGACGGCGATTAGTCTGGGTAGCGGTTTGGTGGGGGGTATCTTTGCCCCTGCCATGTTCCTCGGTGCTTCTTTGGGGGCAGCGTATGGAAAAATTCTGGCAGCGATGCTTCCAGGCGCACCGATTCAGATTGCCGCACCTCCGGCTTACGCAATGGTGGGAATGGCAGCCGTTCTTGCTGGCAGCGCTAGGGCACCCCTGACAGCGATACTGTTAATGTTTGAGCTAACGCGCGACTACCGGATTGTTTTGCCGCTGATGGCAGCAGTCGGGTTGAGCATTTGGCTAGTGGAGCGCTTCAAGTCAGCGCCAACGAAAGGTCAAAATCTCCAACAGCTGGAACTCAATGTGGAGAAAGACCAGCAGTTAGAAATTTTGCAACAAATGTTAGTTGCAGAAGCAATGCAAGTACCAGGTTTGATGCTGAGTGGTTCTTTATCAGTATTAGAGGCAGGTTTAGCTTTAACCAATGGTCGCTGCCGCAGTGCTTTAGTCATTGATGATGCCGAGCAGTTAATTGGCATCGTCACTTTACAGGATATTAATCGAGCAATGTCTACAGCTCGAACGCCAGTTACCGCTCCTACTGAAACAGTAGAAACAAACAACGTTCTTTGCAATGTCTCGAACAATTTAACCAGTCATCTGGCTTATCAGCCAGTTGCTGACATCTGTACCACTGAAATTCTGTATGCAAACCCTGATGAATCGGTAGCAGAAGCGATAGACCGGATGGCAGCACGCGGTCTCCACCAGTTACCCGTCGTTGACCGCGATTGCCCCCAACAAGTGTTAGGTGTGCTGGAACAAGAGGGAATCGCTTTAGCTTATAGTGTCGCTGCCACTCGCAAGACACTGCGCCGCTATCTTCCCCTCAATCCAGTGTCGAAAGAGTTAAATTTACCGCCCCTCAAGCAAACAGTTTGAAAATTTAGAGAATCGTTAATGAGTCATTGGTTACAAATCAATGACTCATTACGAATAACTGCTAACTAAAACTAAAGTTTTAGGATGCCTCTTCCAATTCTTCGTCTTCAGCGCCTTCTTCTCTATCCAGTTGCCGCAGATGAATGTGCTTCCGTCCCAGAGAGATTTCAAACTCATCCCCTGCCCTTAGACCCATTTGTTTGGTGTAGGCAGAACCAATCAGTAAGTTGCCGTTCGATTGCACGCTAATTTTGTAGCTGGCACTTCGACCGCCACGTCCGTTACCATTTTGTTTGCCGTCTAACTCAATTCCTTCAGCATCAATGAGAGCATTCAGGAACTTCATCATATTCACCCGCTCTACACCGCTTTTGGTAACAGTGTAGTAACCGCAGGCTCTAGCCTTTTCTTCTTTGCTGAGGTTTTCTAGCTCTTTAACTTTCTTGACTAGCGCTTCCCCCGTTAAGGGATCGATCTTTTTCTTTTTATTCATCAACTTGGAGCGAAAAGTAAGGAATAGCGAGTGTGTACAGTGTTTTCGACTGACTGTTTCTAAGCTAATTTTAGCTTAGCTTTATATCAGCTCATAAAACTATATCATACGGATTGGGGAAAGCTAGTTCAATAAGATCGATAATTTATTCACTACTAACCTTTTTAATCCAAGTTCTTGCTTAAGCATAAATATCTGTGCCTTGCGAACAACCGATGCATCTCGATGATCGGAGTTCCTCACAGCATCAACCTGAGAAAAAATGAAGGGGGTACGCTGTAGGGTAGTCGTTAGTCTATCATTAGCGATCGCTTCTGAGCTGTTTTTTTTTCCATTGACTACCGCCTCATGACCACTGACTAATTATCCATTACCCTAAGGAATATTTTCCAGTATGAAGCTGACAACCCGCGGACACTACAGTGTTAAAGCACTGCTGGATTTGAGTCTACAACCTGGGTATGGACCAACTTCTGTAAAAGCGATCGCAACTCGGCAAGACTTACCCGCACCCTATCTGGAAAAATTGTTGATAGAGTTACGTCGATCTGGGTTAGTCCAATCAGTTCGAGGTGCCCAGGGGGGGTATCAACTATCCCGCGTCCCAGCACAAATTTCCCTAGGACAAATATTAGAAGCAGTCGGTGAAACAATTGAACCGCTGCCTCGCCATACCCCAGATGCAGAGCTTGCTGAGGATTGGGTAACGTTTACACTTTGGCACCGATTGCATCAAAAACTTAAAGAAGCGTTGTACAGTATTACACTGGCAGACCTTTACTATGACGCTCGCAGTTGGCAAGCAGCCCAAGGCGAAGAAACCAGTTTTGTTGTATAGAAACTGTCAGCGGATCTCTAGCAGCTTTGGTGTTGTGAATTTCCAAGATTTATTTGCCGCAGTCCTGCTTTCTCATTCCTCAGTCCTATCATTAGCGATCGCTTCCCTTTTTGATTACATCATCGGCGATCCGTGGGGTTGGCCTCACCCAGTCCGAGTCATGGGCTGGCTAATTTCTCGCTACAGCCAGATGGCTTTCCAATTATTTAGTCATCCTCTCACGCTCCGATGGGCTGGAGTAATTTTAGGAATTGGGCTGATAACTGGCAGCTACGGGATGGGGTGGTTAATCGTTCACGCAGCGAACTGGGTGCATCCTTTTTTAGGAATTGCGATAGAAAGTATTTTACTCGCCAGTTGTTTCGCCGGTCGAAGTTTGAGAGCTGCTGCTGAAGATGTCTTGCAACCTCTAAATGAGAACGATCTTGTCGCGGCGCGTTCTAAGTTAAGCCAATATGTAGGGCGTGATACCGAAAATCTTCATAAAACAGAAATTCTTCGGGCTGTTTTGGAAACCGTCACAGAAAATGCTACCGATGGAGTAATGGCACCCCTTTTTTATGCGATTATCGGGGCATTTTTACCTTTACTAGGAACGGTTCCTCTCGCCCTTGCCTATAAAGCCGCCAGTACCCTAGATTCAATGGTCGGCTATCGAGAAGCACCCTACACCGATTTGGGTTGGTTTAGTGCCAAATTAGAAGATATCCTGACTTGGTTGCCCTGCCGATTCACGGTGATTACCTTGGCTTTACTATCTAGAAAACCTGGGTATGTTTGGAGTATTTGTCAACGCGATGCGACGAAAGATCCTAGTCCCAACTCTGGCTGGAGTGAGTGCGCCTATGCGGCAATTTTAGGCGTTCAGGTGGGGGGCACAAATTGGTATCGTGGCGTTGCTAAACACAAAGCCTTACTGGGAGATGACCTCCAGCCTATCAATGCAGAATGCATTCAACAAGCCTTGCAGTTAACACGATATAACTTTTTGATTTGGTTGGGGATAGCGATCGCTATCTTGCTGCTGTTGGGGTTTAGAAATGGGCGCTCGCTTGGAATCAACTTGATGACTTTTTAATCGCCCTATCAGGTGAACTCAACGGGCGATGGCTACTGAATAGGTGTAAGCATATCTTTGAATATAGAGCAACCAGTTGAAGGGTAATCAATCACTGATTCATCTGGGAAAGCGATCGCACTTTTCAGTGATTGGTCAATTGAAACGCCACAACTGAGGGGATGCGACCCAAAAAAGTAAATCCATATAAACCAGTGTAGCGATCGCCTAAGTCCGAGCTACGAAGTCATCATCTGCGATTAAAACGATGGAAACTCTTGCATATCTTCATTTATCTGCCAACTACGAAGACCCTAACTCGGAGCCTCACCAATTCAAATTTTCCCAAAAAATGAATCGGAACCCGCTTCCGAGTTCAGCTTGGATTCGATTACTATCCGTTGTCCTTGCCTTATCCGTCATCGGTACAGCCGGTCATGCATTGGCACTCCAGAGAGGAAATAGCGGTTCTCAAGTTGCCACGCTTCAGAGAAATCTGAAAATCGCAGGCTTCTATAACGGCCCCGTTACTGGATACTACGGTCAATTGACGCAGGCATCTGTCAGCAGTTTTCAGCGAGCGGTTGGGCTGAGAGCCGATGGCGTTGCAGGCTCTAGAACTCTAGCAGCGCTAGAAAATCGGGGTGGTGATTATGATGAACCGATTACGGGAGGTGGTTTTGGCAGCAGCACCCTGAAACGCGGCAGCAGCGGTTCCTCCGTAACGAGGCTTCAAAATGCTTTGAAAGGCTTGGGCTATTACAACGGGCCAATTACTGGATACTATGGTCGGTTGACCGAGACCTCCGTCACCAGATTTCAGCAGAGCAGAGGGCTATTCGCTGACGGAATCGTTGGGCAAAGAACGAAAGCAGCACTTGCCGCTGACTAATCTTATAGCTTGATGAGATTGAGCTATCTATACTTAATGACATAACTCCATGTTCCTACCAGGAACATGGAGTGATTTTTGTTGAAAGGATGACGATGATGGTTCAGGTGAACTTGTACACTGAGGCTGTAATTTGCCCGCAGTTATCATCGGATTTTCCTAAACCATGTCTCCCGAAGTTGTAGAAATTCTTTCCGCAGACGAAATCCGTCGAACCCTCAATCGTATCGCTTCCCAGGTGGTAGAGAAGT
>NZ_JACJOQ010000642.1:0-8649 GCF_014695635.1 Coleofasciculus sp. FACHB-712
TGAATGGATAGAGATAGAGGCTTATCGGGACTGGAAAAGTTTAGTAAAGTATGTCAAAAATGTGCTAAAAAAAGTCGGAACCGAATATGTAATTAATTTTGCTTAAGCACTTATAAATTTTTCTAGGATTGTGCAGCAAGCAACAGCATAAGTCTATTTTTCCGGTCTTGTATTAACCGTCTCAAGCAGTGTATACGAGCCGCAATCCGTTATCAGGAACGACGAACGAGCCGACAGGTCGGCTATAGGCTTCCGCCTTCGCTACGCTGACGCTGTTTTCATGCCCAAAGAGCTGTACGCGATCGCATCAATTTCACAGTGGTTATATGCATACATAGCCTAGGGTAAGGTTTTGGGGGGAGCGAACGCTTCCAGAACGCTATCGGAACGCTTGCCTTGATAGCTTGTTCATATACCAAAAAACATTCATAGAGGATATCGAATAAATCCTGAAGGGGCACACAGCTTGGGTTGAATTCCTGCGAATACCCTCCGTTTTTCTTATATCTATTTCTCTTCGGAATGCTACCTATCAGCTCCTCTAACTCCGCTTAAGAGTGCAACAGAAATCTAAGTTTTTGCGATCGCACTCTGAATAACACATTCAAACTTGAAAATCATGACGAGGATTTTATGACAACACTTACCCTAGACCAAACCAAAGCAGAAGCATTTGCCGAACGGATGCTTAACATTCTCAACAGTGGCGCGATCGCTCTGATGACGTCTATCGGTCACAGAACTGGGCTATTTGACAGGATGGCTGAACTACCGCCTTCTACAAGCCAACAGATTGCAGACGCAACAAGGTTGAATGAGCGGTACGTGCGCGAGTGGTTGGGAGCAATGGTTACTGGTGGGTTTGTGGAACACAATCCGACGAAGAATACCTACTTTTTGCCTCTAGAACACGCCGCATTTTTAACGCGGGCTTCCAGTCCTGACAATATTGCGGCATTTTCCCAATACATCCCTTTGTTAGGAAGTGTTGAGGAGCAAATCATCGACTGCTTTTACAAGGGTGGTGGGGTTCCCTATTCTGCTTTCAAGCGTTTTCATCAAGTGATGGCGGAAGATAGCGGTCAAACGGTCGTTGCGGCGCTGAATGACCACATTTTGCCCTTAATTCCCGGACTGATTGAGGCACTTAAGGAGGGAATTCAGGTGCTGGATGTGGGGTGTGGGAGCGGTCGTGCCATCACCAAAATGGCGAAGGAATTTCCGAATAGTCGGTTTACAGGCTACGACTTCTCAGAAGAAGCGATCGCGATCGCGCAAACCGAAGTCCAACGCCTCAATCTTGCGAATATCTGCTTTCAAGTAAAAGATGCTGCCACCCTGGATGAAGTTGAAAACTACGATTTCATCGCTACCTTTGACGCCATTCACGACCAAGCTCAGCCCGATCTAGTGTTGCGAGGAATTGCCCAAGCACTGCGTCCGGATGGCATTTATTTGATGCAGGATATTCGTGCCTCCGGTTATGTTGATGGCAATCTCGATCATCCGGCAGGGCCGTTACTTTACACCATTTCTTGTATGCACTGCATGACTGTATCCCTTGCCGCAGGAGGCATGGGGCTTGGTGCCATGTGGGGTCAGGAGAAAGCATTGGAAATGCTGGAAGATGCCGGTTTCACTAGCGTGGAAATCAAGCAACTCGCTCATGATTTTCAAAACAATTACTACATTGTGCGGAAGAATTAAACCCGTTTTACGAATTGTCTGGATTAAATCCCTGCCATCAATTGGGGGGATACAGAAAAAATCACAAATCTAGCGGCAAGAAAGTGAATCGCTAAAAAACTATGTAACACCAACCTTCAATTCTGAAAACCATTGAAAGCTAGAAAATCCTATGTGCAAACTCTGTGCATTTGCTTGGCGTTACCAAAAACCTGGTAGCAGTGACTCGCTATTGCTAACTACGAAACAGTTCTCTTCACTGGTTGTTTTAAATCAAGCCTCGCAACCAGTTCAGAAATTATCTACTACAAAAGACAAGTAAAAAGGAGAAAAAACCATGACTACATTACTAAACCGCATCGAATTGAAAGATTATGCAGCGATCGCAACTGCTCTCTCCCAAGAATTGGCAGCGAGTGCCGTTGAGCGCGATCGCCAAGCAGGTATCCCCCATGAAGAAGTACGACGACTCCGAGAAGCAGGACTGTTACCTCTGGTTGTACCGCGAGAATATGGGGGTATTGGCGCAACCTGGGTAGAAGCTTACAAGGTTCTTCAGGAAATTGCTAAAGCAGATGGTTCTACGGGGCAACTCTACTGCAATCAGCTAATCTTATCAGTGGTGGGTCAGGTAAGCGGCACCCCTGCTCAAGCCGAACGCTACTATCGAGCCACTGCCCAGAATCACTTGTTTTGGGGCAATGCATTTAACACGCGGGACACTCGCCTCAAAATTGAGCCAGAAGGCGATCGCTTCCGGGTAAATGGAACTAAGAGCTTTGGCACCGGAGTGGCAGCAGCGGATATTCGTGTATTCGCCGCCGTGCAAGACGGGGTCGATCATCCGATTGCCTTTATCCTTCCCAAGGATCGAGAAGGCATTGTCTACAACAACGACTGGGACAATATGGGACAACGCTGCACTGCTAGCGGTAGTTTCACTTTCCACAATGTCCTGGTGAACCCGGATGAAATTCTCGGCCCGCCGCCGTCTCCAGAGGGTGCCTTTTCTACCCTCTTGTTCGTGGTGAATCAGTTGGCGAAAACCCATGTCTATCTGGGAATTGCCGAAGGTGCCTTGGAAGCGGCAAGGGATTACACGACGACGATGACTCGACCCTGGATGACCTCAGGCGTCGATCGGGCATCGAAAGACCCGTACATTTTGCAGCACTATGGTGAACTATGGACCGAGCTAAAGGCAGCGATCGCGCTGTGCAATCAAGCTTCGCAACAGGTACAGAAAGCGTGGGAAAAGGGACTGGCGCTCACTCATGAGGAACGGGGTGAAGTTGCGATCGCTGTTTATACTGCTAAAGCTTTTACCACTAAAGTTGGCTTGGATATCACCACCCGCATCTTTGAAGTCATGGGCGCTCGTTCCACTGCTGCGAAATACGGCTTCGACCGCTACTGGCGCGATTTGCGGACGTTTACCCTGCATGACCCAGTGGACTACAAGCTACGGGATATTGGCAATTGGGTTCTCAATCAGGAACTGCCAATGATATCGCAGTATTCGTAACCGGAATGCGATCGCATTCCCCAGTCTGGCTTGCTTGCAAGTAGATAGTCAAACGTGGATTCCTAGGACGCACAAATCCACTTTTGACTTATTTTTTTGGCTTATTTTTGAATGCGCTTGACAAATGACTCGTGTATGACGTCACTTTAGAGGAGTTTAAAAGCGATCGCTCCCGCGTCTTGCCAACAGAAAGCGATCGCTTCTCCTAAAAATTCCTGACTCCAACCAATAATCCCTGTCAAAGGGAAAGGAAGGAAAGAGTGATAGGAGTAGAGACACAATGGGCGATCCTTATCTGTTGGCGGTAAGTTTGTTAAGCGGCGGGCAAATAGCCGCCCCGCCCCCGCCCGTGCTGCCCCTAAAGGGGCCAGACACCCTGTTAGCATTGTGGAATTCCAGTGAGTCGAGTGCCTTTCAGCCACTGGTGGCGCAGAAAATCGTCCCAACCATTGAAATTACCTCTCCTGAATTCAGCCAGCAGTTGAGTTCGCAGATGAATCCTTTCCAGGGGACTGACACACTAACCATTACTACAGCTTTAGCACCGACAGCAGCTCAAGCCGCGACAGAACTGAAACCCTCCCTACAAGCGAAGCTGAAACCGGATACAGCAACGACAAAACCGGCATCTGGCAGTCAACTTTTTTACCAAAGATTAGCTGCTCTGAAAGCAGGCAAGATTTATACTCGTCTACCTGTTGATAGCTTTCAGTCATACTGGGCGAACCAAGCAGGTACTAAAGCACTGGCTTTACAAAAACCTAGCTATGAACAGTGGAAACGCCTACTGGCAAAGGAAGCGAGAGCAGTTTCTCAAGGTCAAGGTTCCAACCGTCTTTCCGTATTAGTGGGAGATTCTCTCTCATTGTGGTTTCCCCAAGAACGTCTTCCTGGGGGGAGTTTGTGGCTGAATCAGGGAATTTCTGGGGATAATTCCCGTGGCATCTTGAAAAGATTGTCTGCTTTTTCCCAAACTCGTCCCGATGTTATTTACGTTTTAGCTGGCATCAACGATTTGCGCCAAGGTGCAACGGATGAAACAATTCTCGATAATCTTCGCCAAATTGTTCGCCGCTTACGACAAGAGCATCCTCGCAGCTCAGTCATCGTGCAATCCATTCTTCCCACCCGGATCAACACCATTCCTAACCGCCGAATTCGTAACCTTAACCAACAACTTGCTATCCTTGCTCAACAGCAGGGTGCAGGCTATCTAGATATTCACTCTCGCTTTAGCGATGTTGAAGGAAATTTGCGTGTGGACTTAACGACGGATGGGCTACATTTGAGCGGTCGAGGATATGAAGTTTGGCAATCGGCACTCCAACAGGCAGAATCGGTAATTGCACTCAATCGGAATAATGTGCGTGCTGACAACTCAGTAAAGCGATCGCGTCTCTCTGATCTATCTGGATTAAATTAACTGGTAAAAAATTTACGTTTTGTAGGGGCATGGCACAAACACGCCCCTAAAGGCATACCTATCATGCCTGCCATGCCTCTACTTAGCAATTCAATCCATAAAAAAATCAGAGCGATAAAGCTCTGATTGTCAAACTAAGTTCAGTGGAGTTTCAAAAAATTGTTAGAAATAATTGCGCGGCTATCAATTTATCAGCCAATCAATCAAAATTAGCCGAATTAGATGCCTTGACGAGAAATCAGCTTTTCAATATCCGCCTGAGTTTGCTGCAATAGCTGCTCGCGGCTATCAACAGCCTTGGTGAGAGTGGGAACTAGGTTGCGCGCTTGTAACGCCATGTGAAGCTGTAGATGCGCCACGTACTCACTAAAATCTTCACGAAATGAAGGAGTTGAGGATTGCTGTAAAGGCACGTTTATTGTGTTCTCCATCGTTATCTCTCAGCCGTTTGTCAACCTTAACGAAGTTATCACACCGTTCCTAGTCTCTTCTAATTTTGCAATGAAGTTTAATCGTTTTTAGGGAAATTCTTTAAGAAATGTTAAATCCCCTCTAGGACTGTTTAAACTTCTTTGCATTCCTCCAGATAGGACTGAGTGGGAGACAGGGAATAGGTGAGGAGAGAATATTCCCCCATTCCCAATTCCCAATTCCCCATTCGCTCATTCCCAATGCCTATCCCCCAATGCCCAAGCGTCCCGCTAAGCCTGGAGTGAGAGGGAGGAGAGTTGCCACTGTTAAAAACAGAGCCAACAGTCCCAAAGCCGCTCGCGCATCATCGGGTTCGGAAATCTCATTCAAGCTAGGGCGTTCTAGACCCCGTTGCAAGAACAGAATTACAATCGCCCAGTACAGCAGCAAAGGATTCGTCGGATTTACTAGAGAGACAATTCCTAGCAAAACTAACGTGGCAACGGTAGCGCGTCGAGCGATTTGGCGTCCGTAGATTGCCTGGACAATTCGACCCCCATCGAGCATTCCCGCTGGCATCAAGTTGAACGCTGTTACCACCAAACCCAGCCAACCGATAATCGTCAGCGGGTGGACATCAACCAGGGTTTGCTGAAGACTAGAACCAAGGACAACCCGTGCTAGAGTGCCCACCAAAATTGACCCTTGGAAGAACTCCGATGGCACCTTAAATAGACTGCCTTCGTGGGAAAGAATTAAGCCGACGATTAGCATCAATAGAGAGACAATGCCACCAGCAGCAGGGCCAGCTAAAGCGATATCAAACAGCACCGTGCGATTGGGTAATAGCGATTCAAACCGAGTAATCGCCCCAAACGAGCCAATCTGTGCGGATGGGATGAAAAAAGGAAAACTTAGGCGAATATTGTGACGACGAGCTAGGAACCAGTGACCGAGTTCGTGAGTCACTAAAATCACCCAGATTCCGGCACTGATGGGCAGAACTTCTCCAAAGCGGCTTGGGTTGCTGAAGAAATCAAAGCCGAGGAAAATTCCCGCCGTCTCTAAGCTAGCGGCAATGGTCGCCACGACGAGGACGCCTGCCAAGATGTTCTGAGGTAAGGTTGCCGGTTTCGGATCGTTGGTGCTGGGGAGAACAATCACCACCGGCTTCTCTTCCGGATTTTCTACTAAAAATAGCCGATAGCGATCGCCCAATCTCTCGTGCAAACTCGCAGACAAGCGGGAATGAACCGCCGCAGGTTCTCCCCGCAGATTTCCCTTGAAGATGGCTCCTTCCTGATAAGGAATGCTTTCGGTGGCAAAGAAGGTATCGATGCCAAAAATTCCTTGGATGTTTTTCAAGTCTTCATCCGGAATGGGAACTACTTCTTGGGAGACGGCATTTTTCGCCTCTTTTGGCGTTGCCGCCGCTGTCTCTCCCCCATTTTCCTCAGCAGTATCTTCTATCGGGTTGGATTCTTGCACCATTTTCAAGACCCGCTCCCGCAGTATGGCATCCTGACCGGCTGCTCGCAGTTTATTTCCGATGAAGATGTACAACCCAGCGGAGGCTATCAACATAAACAAGATGCTCACCAGGTTGAGATAAATCCCCGCCGCGAACAATCCAAAAAACAACAGCCAGGGAGACATCAACACCACTGACTGCAACCAAGCTAAGATGCCGAGTTTGCCGAATGACTTGGCACGGTAGAAGCCCCAACCCAGGATGCCTAAAGCCACCAGCACAATTAAAACTGTCGCCGTAGTTTCCGATCCAGTAAACATTTTTGATGAGGAGCCGTAGCAGCTATAGCCAACCAGTCTACTGTATTTCAATTTCTGATAAGGATTCAAGGTTACTCTTGGCTCTCGGTCGGGAAATGATTTCAATCTCTGCGAGAGATTCATCCAGCCATCTCCACACCACCCTAAATACAGTGCAATATTCGAGCGAGCTGAACCCAGCTTAAATTTCTTGAATGCCAAATAAATGTCAAATAAATTTGGTTGAGATTAACGCCAATATTTACCTACTAATAACCCTATGCTATTTAAAAAGTTAGAAAATAAGAATTTTAGTCAGTTAATTAGACTGGGATTAATCGCGATCGCCTTGGGCATGGTTCCGCTTACCGCCTGTGTCAGTTCCCTAAAATCCACCCAGCGATCCTCTCAAGCTTCATCACCGTCGTTAGCGCCCCAAAATGGCAGAACTGGCGATCGCGTTATTAAGCCGCAATTTGAGGCTGCTGGAAACTTCTCAGAAGGTCTGGCAGTCGTCACGATTAACGGAAAAAAAGGTTATATCGATAAGACTGGCAATATTGTCATTAAGCCGCAGTTTGATTTTGCTGAAAAATTTGAACAAGGGATGGCAGCCGCAAAAATTGGCAATCAGTTCGGCTATATTGACAAGACTGGAAAAATGGTGGTTATCAATCCACCATTTGAGCAAGTTTTACAATTTTCCGAAGGACTTGCACCAACCAGTATTGGGGGTAAGTGGGGCTATATTGACACGAACCGCAATCTAGTTATCAAACCGCAGTTTTCCGATGCTCAGAACTTTTCAGAAGGGTTGGCATCCGTCAGAGTTGGCAATCAAGAAGGCTATATTGACAAGACGGGCAAGATAGTTATTAAACCGCAGTATAAACAAGCTTATCCCTTTAAAGAAGGGCGAGCAGCGGTATTTGATAATAAGTTAAAGATGGGCTTTATTGACACAGGCGGAAATCGAGTCATCAAGCCACAATTTGATGGGATAAATGATGGTTTTTCCCAAGGGCTAGCACCCGTAGCAATGGGCAGTAAAATTCCTCAGCGTTGGGGTTATATTGACAAAACTGGGAAGTTTGTCATCCAGGCGCAATTTGAGTATGCTTCTCCCTTTTCCCAAAACGAAGATTTAGCAGCAGTAACAGTTGACAAAAAGACTGGCTATATCGATAAAACTGGGAAGTTAGTTCTCCCGCCGCAGTCTCATTATGCGGGCAGTTTCGAGGATGGAGTGGCACTAATCTCAAGGGGCGGTAAATATGGCTATATGGACAAAACCGGAAAAATTGTGATTCCGCCGCAGTTTAATGAAGTACGCGATCGCGGTGGTTTTTCCGAAGGACTAATCGCGGTAGAAATTGGCGGAAAGTATGGATATATGGACAAGACTGGCAAAACAGTTATTCAGCCACAATTCGATGCGGCTGGTTCCTTTCAAGAGGGGCTGGCACCCGTAAGAATTGGCAGTCAGTGGGGCTATATCAGCCGCTAAAACGAGCCAACATTGCCAGTTCCTAAGCTGGTTTCTAAAAATAAACTCCGCGTTATGAGATCGCACTCCAACGACTCGCAATCGGCATTCGCCAGCCGGTGCCAAAAGCCCGATCGGTAATTTTCAGTCCAGGCGGTGCTTGTCGCCGCTTAAATTCGGCACGCGCCACTAATTGCATCACTTTATTGACAACGACTGGATCGTGACCAGCTTCGATAATTTGAGCAGTTGATTGATGTTCGTGAATTAATCGCTGCAAAATATCATCCAGAATGTCATAAGAGGGTAGAGAATCTTGATCGACTTGACCGGGTTTTAGTTCGGCAC
>NZ_JACJOQ010000643.1:0-3061 GCF_014695635.1 Coleofasciculus sp. FACHB-712
CTGACGCAGGACGCGATCGCCCATATAGTGAATTTCTAATGGCGGTTTTTCTAACTTTTTCTTTTCGACGGCAACTTCAGTCGTCATAGCATTCTGGCTCGCAGATACAGCTTTATGTTTAAGGGTGGAGTTTTTTTATCTTAACAGTTCTCAGTTGTTAGCTCCCTTACGGCTTAACTCCCTTACACTCGTCTTCCAACGCCTACTTTCATCAACAACGCGCCGAACGCGGTAACATAAATTTTTCTCCCTCTGCTGCAAATTTCCCCCTCACCATCAGCACCGTCTCATCAAACGTGTGGGGAAATGCTGTGATATCTCCTAGATCCAAAAGTTCAGGACTAAAGTATATCGTCACGTCTTCAATGGTTTGGGGTATTCTGTTGATAATTTCTTTCAATGGGCATATCTGCGTTGCCACGATATCAAAAAGGTGGAGTTGAGTCTCTTTTATCTCCATGCAAGCGATTAAATCCAAATCTTCTGCATAATATATAGGGTGACTTCCTTCATTAAAGCAAAATACGGCTTTTTCTTTCACAACTCCAACAATATTAGAAACTGGTATCCGCGTTTCTAACAGTCTATGTAGCAATTTTAAATCTTTGTCGTTATCAAAATTCAGTATTCTAAAACCATCCCTGCTACTTTGGGACTCCCCTCTAATTTTAAACACGTATTCTTCGAGTTTCCGAAAGCCAAAAGGCGTATAAAACTCCGGGTTCGGTGTTGTCAATACCAGCGCTTCATAGCGTTTATCGCAATATTCCAGCACCTCCTCCATCACTTCGCGGTAGTAGCCGCGTCTGCGAAATTCTGCCCGCGTGCAGACTCCATGTATTCCCCCCACCGTCACCCTTTGTCCCATAATTTGCATAGGAATTTCTAACACTCCTATATGGGTAATAGCTATGTCCTCATGGAAGCGAATAAAAGGAGTCGAAGCCTCTTCCCAAGATGCACCTAATTTTCTCCCGCATTCTGCCAATTCCCCTATTCCAGAAAATACGATTTCAACCAAGTCAAACAACTTATTACTTAAACTGGAGTCAGTAGAGAATGAGCGTTTAAAACGATACTGATTCATAACTTAAGCATAATTATCAACACTTTATACTACAAATACTACAACACCTTAGACTTTCAAGGCAAGTGGGAGCAGTTTGGGAGAGTAGAATCTAATGCAGCTCTAATAATCTATTCTTCAAAGAATCGAACGCCCATGCTATAAACTCTCTGATGATGGCTGTGGTTGAAGAGGAAATTCGTGTTTAAATTTCTGAGCAAACTAGACTACCTGCTGCGCGAAACCTTCCTGGGATTGCGGCGTGGAGGTTGGATGAATTGGGCGGCAATCAGTACCGTTACTGTTTTGCTGTTTTTATTCGGCATGAGTTTACAGGCATCTTGGCAGCTTGAGCGTTTGCTGACTCAATTCGGCAGCCAGTTGGAAGTATCTGTATATTTAGATCCCGGAGCGCGGGTGGAACTTGTTGCCCCAATCGTGGGAAAAATGCCAGAAGTGGTCGATGTAAAAACTATTTCCAAAGAGCAAGCTTGGGAATCCTTGGTCAAAGAGCTGGGAATGTCAGAGATTGATGGTGCCACCCAGCAACTCGAAGGAAATCCTCTGGTGGATGAGCTGAAAGTCAAGGCGCGGACTTCTGAGGCAGTACCTGTCTTGGCGCAGAAGCTGGGGAAAGTGCCAGGGGTAGATGACGTGCAGTATGTCGATGAGGCGGTACAACGGCTGGCTCAGCTCAATAAAGGTTTGAGCTATGTCAGTCTTACGATCACTACTGTCCTAACGATGACCGCAGTTGCAGTAATTACCACAACGATTCGCCTGATTGTGATGGCCCGACGGCGTGAGATCGAGATTATGCAACTGGTGGGAGCAACGACCGCTTGGATTTATCTACCGTTTATATTACAAGGCATTAGCTTTGGTTTAGTTGGGGCAGCGATCGCTTGGGTTCTGATTAGCACGATTCAGCGTACTTTGAGCAATTTGTTATCAGCCCAACCCGATTTTATTCAATTTCTGGCGAACGGACTGCAATTAAGCCCTCTCCAAGTTTTAATGTTGCCACTGATTTTGCTTTGTTTAGGCGGTTCAGTCGGCTTAATGGGAAGTTTGTTTGCTGTCCGCCGCTTTGCTTTGCGATAGTTGGCAGTTAAAACTCAAAAATCAAAACTAAAAATTAAAAATTTTTATGGCATCACAATGGGAACGTTTGCTGCAAAATTTAGGGGAATGGCAAGGTTCATTTACCCGTCTCTCCCCTACTGGAGAATTACAGGAAGATACTCCTACCGTTGTTTCCCTAGAAGGTCTAGACAATAACCACACCATTCGCCAAATCATCCGCCGCTTACCACCTGGTCAACCCCCAGACGAGAAAGTTCTCGAATATAGTTCCTTAGGAAAAAGCGTTCTATTTTTTGAAAATGGATCTTTTTCCCAAGGTTCGATTCAACTCGCTCCTTTTTCCGAATTTGGAGCTGAACTTGGCTTAATTGACGGCAACCGGCGTCTGCGTCTGGTGCAGATATTTAATCGAGACGGTCAATTAGATAAAGTCACCTTAATTCGAGAAAAGCTAGCTGGTTCAGATGTTCCGGAACGACCGCATTTAACTCTAGACCAACTGATAGGAGAATGGCAGGGAGAAGCAGTAACAATCTATCCAGATTATCGCTCACCCGATACTTATTCCACCAAGCTCAAAGTTGATTATGAAGAGAGTGGAAACATAATTCAGCAATTGAGCTTTGGCGATCGTATCTTTACCTCAACTGCAAGAATGAACGGTAACATTCTCCGCTTTGAGCAAGGTTCCCTACCCGTTCAAGTGTTGTTCTTACCGGATGGTGCCTCTTGCAATTGTCCGCTGCAAGTAAAAACGGGTCAATCTTTTGTTCTAGAAGTAGGTTGGTTATTGAAACCTGATTTGCGTCAGCGAATGATTCGCCGCTATAGCGATAAAGGGGAATGGATTAGCCTTACCCTAGTTACAGAGCGTAAAGTGTGACAAACAAAGTTAATCGCACAGAAGCA
>NZ_JACJOQ010000644.1:0-8696 GCF_014695635.1 Coleofasciculus sp. FACHB-712
AGCCACCTATAGCGGCACCAAAAAAAATAATGGACACAACTGGATTCGAACCAGTGACCCCCACGATGTCAACGTGGTGCTCTAACCAACTGAGCTATGCGTCCGTCCGACGATTTATAAATGTAGCATAGCTTTTTATAAAAGTGCAAATAATTCTCGCTAACCAATGGAACTTAGAACTAGGCAACTAAGATGCAGAAACTCCATCGCTGTTGTCATCCGGGTCTGATAAAATAGCGAGGTTGTTCAGACAGAAATCGTCATTGAGCCAATCCATTGACATTCCTAAGCTTGATGCCTTAGCACAAGAACTGGCGACTATCCAGCAAACAGGTTCCAAACGGATTGCCCTGCTGGGGTCGCGTCACGTTCCGATCACCCATCAAAATCTCATTGAGATGATGAGCTATGCCTTGGTTTTAACCGGGAATCGACTCATCACCTCTGGTGCTACCGGAACCAATTTTGCCGCCATCCGAGGGGCGATGCGAGCCGATTCTAGCCTGCTGACTGTAATTTTGCCCCAAAGCTTAGAGCGTCAGCCACGGGAATCGCGAGAGCAGTTGGAACAGGTAATGCATTTGGTAGAAAATCCCGAAAACGACAATTTATCGCTGGCTGAAGCCAGCGCTCTATGCAATCAAGAGATAGTTTCTCGGTGTCAGCAGCTAATCTGTTTTGCGTTTCACGACAGCCACACCCTGCTCAAAACTTGTCAGGATGCGGAAGAACAACGCAAAGTGGTGACTCTGTTCTACTTTGATTAAAAAGACGCGATGCATTAAGAGCGCTACCGCTGGCGTCTCTACAATAAAGCTATGATCCCAGTACCTGCTATTCTGCTCGACTGCATTGCCGCAGCCGCTGTTCTGATTTATATCCCCTTTTTGGTGGTGGGTTACGCCCGTGTGACTGTGGGGTATGACACGGCGGCTCCGCGAGCCATGTTTGATAAGCTGCCTCCCTACGGACAACGAGCCACTTGGGCGCACCAAAACTCGTTTGAAGCATTTATGATATTTGCGGCGGCAGCCCTGATGGCTTATGTGACAGGTGTAGATTCGCCCTTGGCAGCGATCGCAGCGATCGCCTTCGTTGTTGCCCGGTCATTATACTCCGTTTTTTATATTCTCAATGTCCCAATCGCGCGATCGCTAATGTTCGGCATCGGTACTCTGAGCAGTAGCACCTTATTTGTCCTCAGCCTACTTTCTGCCAATAGCAATTAGCGATTTTTCTAATATCAATTTAGCCAACCACTAACGATTCTTTATGGCTTCTACATACTCTTTTGATATTGTCAGCGATTTTGACCGGCAAGAATTGGTCAATGCCGTAGACCAAACTGAGCGGGAAATAAAAAGCCGCTTCGACCTCAAAGACACTAAAACTACCCTTGAATTAGGCGACGACGTTATTACAATTAGCACCGATAGCGAATTTACCTTGGATGCTGTTCATACCATCCTGCAAATTAAATCCGCCAAGCGCAATCTTAGCTTGAAAATCTTTGATTATGGCAAACCTGAATCAGCGGGTGGTAGTCGCATTCGGCAGGAAATCAAACTGCGTAAAGGACTCAGCCAGGAAATCGCTAAACAAATCACCAAACTAATTCGGGACGAAATTAAAAAAGTGCAACCCTCAATTCAAGGTGATGCCGTGCGAGTTTCTGCTAAATCCAAAGATGACTTGCAACTGGTAATTCAACGCTTGAAGCAGGAAGATTATCCGGTTGCTTTGCAATTTAATAACTATCGCTAAACGGTTTTTAAACGCAAATAACGCGGAGGTTTTGCAAAAATACGCAAAATTTTGGTTATTCTCTGCATTTTTGGAGTGGTTAAAACTTAAGGTGAACAGTGCCCTTGAGTTAACATCATTCTAAAAATAAAAGCCCAATTGCTTTGTGAAAATATCCCAGCAAGACAATACAGATGAAGTTATTCCTTGCTGCTCTTGGTGCAGTCATCATTGGTTACGTGCTGGGATACTCTGTCAAAATTATCCGTCAAAGTAATGAAGCCTTAGTAGAGCGCTTGGGTCGATACCATCGAACGCTGAAACCAGGCATCCACTTTATCTTGCCTTGGCTCGATACGATTGTCTATCAGAATACAACCCGCGAACAGGTTTTGGAAATTGAGCGCCAGCCAGCGATCGCAAAAGATAATGTGTCCCTGGAAGTCGATGCAATTGTGTATTGGCGCATCCTAAATTTAGAACGCACTTATTACACTGTTGAAAATATTGAGATAGCCTTAAAAAACTTGGTTATCTCTATCCTGCGCTCTGAAGTTGGTCGAATTAAGCTAGAGCAAGCGGTTCATTCTAGAAGCGAAATCGCTCAAACTTTATTGCAGCAATTAAATGAGGCGGTGGCGAATTGGGGGATCAAGATTACCCGTGTCCAATAGGATATTGCTTTTTTAGAAAAATACTGGAGCCTCTGAAATTGGGAAAGCTGCTGAAATTAAGACTAGAACCTGCTAATGTCTGAGCCAGAGGAGAAATGGATAAACAACGAAAAATCGACCGCCAGCGAGAGCATCAAGCCAATGAGCGGACATTTCTCGCTTGGTTGCGTACCTCGATTGCATTGATTGGATTTGGGTTTGCTTTAGCTCGCTTTGGTTTATTTCTACAGCAACTGCAAACCGCCGTCACGGGTCAGAATAGCACTTCTCACTCGTTCATCAGTTCCCAGAGCCTTGGCATCAGTCTGGTGGTTGCTGGCATTGTCCTAATTGCCTTTGCTGCATGGCGCTACAACCAGGTTTTTTGGCAAATTGAGCGTAGCGATTATCAGGCAAATCGTCTGTTTGTCTGGATAACGGCTGGACTGGTGATGATTTTAGGTGTCCTCAGTATCCCTGTCCTCCTCTGGCGACAGTTACCCGTTCCTCATACTCCATCTTCTAGCAAAAGTGGTAAAGTTTATCGCCAGCTTAAGCAGCCTGCTGCCTCTTTTGCACAAACTGTAAAGCATCAAAATTTTTAGAAAAAGTGCCTTTCTTTTTATTTGCATCAAAAAAGTGAATCAAAATTATTTGAAAATCGTAAAGTTTGTTTTTGAAAGTCTAAAAAACTTTACTTTAAATTAAGGAGTTTGAAAATCAGGGTTGGCGAAATCCTGCAATTTTATTTATGTGTTTTATAATTTTAAGGGTATCAAGTTGATAACTTAATTAAGTTTTCAGCATTCAATAGATGTGATGGGATATTTAACTACGAGTTTGGATTATTTTTAAGTCGGTGATTCAAATCACATCTAGGCATACAAGAACCAGATGAGATGAGGGTTTTAAACTCTTGTTTAACGTGATTTGGTGCAGAAAAGCTTAGTTTGCATCGCTGCGAATTCTATTTGAACCGGCTCTGGTGCAAGATGTAAATTGAAGCAACAAATATTTAACAATACAGCTAAATTTCTTGGGATGGAAACGAACTTTGGCAAGGTTTATTTTCAATAAATGAGAACAATATTAAAAGATGTTTCGGTGAAAATACTGAGGCTTTTTGAGCGGGAATAGACTCAGATAGAATCGAGTTAACAATAAATACTTGTGAGGGTTGCGATGTCGAGAGTATTAGTCGTCGATGATGTGCCGACTGAACTAGAGATGATTTGCCGAATTTTACAAGAAGCGGGGATGGAAGTGGTGAGAGCGAGTGATGGAGAGGAAGCGATCGCTCGCATCCAGGAGAAGCCACCCGACCTCGTGATATTGGATGTGGTCATGCCACGAATGAACGGATTTGAAGTGGTGCGGGAGTTACGAGAGAACGAGGAAACCAAACACTTACCTGTCGTGTTTTGTACGCAAAAAAATACAGAGATTGATAAAGCTTGGGGAATCGAGCTGGGAGCCGATGCTTATGTAAGTAAGCCACTTGAGGCGAAACAGTTTATTAATCTGGTACGACGCCTTCTCTAAGAATTAAAAATTAAAAATTAAAAATTAATCAATAATTATAATTTTTAATTTTACATTTTTAATTGTTTATGCCTCGCCAATTCGTTCTCTTTGGTCAAGACAAGAGCCTGTTTGCAGTCGAACTAACGGCAGTCAGAGAAGTGCTGGTTTTGGGCGATCAAACCATTACCGCTGTTCCGAATACGCTTCCTTTTTTATTGGGTTTAACCAATCTGCGAGGGGAAATTCTGGCAGTAGCAGATTTTGGTCGGTTCATGGGTGCCGACCCTGTGGAAAGTCACGAAGCTCGGAGTCGGATTTTAGTCGTAGAAGCGCCCGACCCGCGCGATATCAATCTCCCATCGATGCGGATGGGATTAGCAGTTTCTCATGTCGAGGGTGTGCTATCTCTCGATCCCGATCAAATTGTCTCGGCAGCAGAGGTGAGTGAGGAACTGGCTCCTTTTTTGCGAGGCTTATATGACTGTCAGGGACGCTTACTCATGATTGTGGATGTAGAAGCGATCGCGCATTCGGATCGCTGGTAAATCATAGATTGCCGGAGCCATAAGATGGAAAGTTCATATCAGCCGATAGAGGTGCCTCAGTCTTCCGACCTCATCGGGACACTTCAATCCTTTTCTAAAAAAGCCACTATAGCAGTCATTGCAATCGGTTGTGCGGTACTACTAGGTTGGATGTTTAACATTCCCATCCTGAAAAGCATCTTGCCAGGTCTGGTAACGATGAAAGCAAACGCAGCGGTGTGTTTTATCCTCAGCGGTACATCGTTGTGGTTGTGGCACCGTTATCCCGCTGACGAGTCGAAGCGCCGCTTGGGACAATGGTTTGCCGGGATCGTTATGGTCGTCGGTTTGCTCACGCTGATGCAGTATGTTCTGGGGTGGGATTTCGGCATTGACCAACTTCTGTTCAAGGCGTCGTCAGACACCTTTGGCACTTCCTCCCCTGGTCGGATGGCTCCCAATACTGCCCTTAATTTTTTGATGTTGGGGGTGGCTCTACTGCTGTTTCTCGGCCCCTATATTAATTATCAAGCCGCTCAAATTCTTAGCTTAGCGGCATTCTCAGTCGCCTTGCTGGGGGTACTGGGCTACCTTTATGGTGTGAAATCCCTTTATGGGATTAGCTCTTACACCCAAATGGCCTTGCACGCAGCAGTGGGATTTGCGCTTCTTAGCACCGGCATTCTGTTTGCTCGTCCAGATCGAGGGGTGATGGCAGTTGTCACCAGCCAGAATGCAGGGGGTATGATGGCGAGGCGGATGTCACCGGCTGTACTTGGAATTCCGCCACTTTTAGGTTGGATAATCTTAGCCGGGTACCGGGCGAAGTCTTTGGAAACCGAGATCGCCATCTCGGTTTTAGGTAGCTTGAATATTATTGTTTTTGCCGTTCTAATTTGGTGGAATTCTCGAAACCTGAATGGCATTGATATCAAACGCCAGCGGGCAGAAGCAGAACTTCGCACCCTGAATCAAGAACTCGAACAACGCATCGATGAGCGCACGGCAGAATTAACGGAAGCGAATCAAGAACGCGATCGCTTCTTTACTCTCTCTCTTGACCTGCTCTGTATTATCGGATTTGATGGCACCTTTAAGCGCCTCAATCCTTCATGGACAAGAATCCTGGGCTTCGCGGTCGAGGAACTTTTGGCTCAACCGTTTATTGAGTTTATCCATCCAGATGACCGAGACAAGAGCTTAGCCGAAGCCGAAAAACTGACTATTGGTTCGCAAGTACTGTATTTTGAAAATCGCTACAGGTGTAAAGATGGCTCCTACCGATGGTTAGCGTGGACTGCGAACGCGGCTGCTGAAAATCAAGTGATGTACTGCATTGCCCGCGACATCACCTCCAGCAAGCAGGCAGAAGCCGCACTCAGGGAAAGTCAAGAACGCCTAGAGGCAATCATCGACAATTACACCGCTGTCATTTATCTCAAAGACTTGGAAGGTCGTTACATTCTGGTTAATCGCCAGTATGAACGCCTCTTCCACACGACCAAAGAGCAGGTTATCGGCAAGACTGACTACGATTTCTTCTCGAAAGAAATCGCTGATGCTTATGGTGCCAACGATCGCCAGGTACTTGAAACCGGAACTTCTTTAGAAATGGAAGAGGTTGCACCTCAAGATGACGGACTTCACACCTACCTTTCCACGAAGTTTCTCTTAAGGAATTCGACAGGAACTACTTACGCCCTCTGTGGGATTTCCACCGACATTAGCGATCGCAAGCGGACAGAAGAAGCATTGCAGCAACAGGTGCAGATGCTGGATTTAGCCAATGACACCATAATGCTTCGGGATCTCGACGATCGCATCGCTTACTGGAATCAAGGCGCAGAAAGACTCTACGGCTGGGCAAAGGAAGAAACCGTAGGACAATACATCCACGCATTTTTAAAAACCATCTTTCCCCAACCCGTCGAGGAAATTAAAGCCGCGTGCCTGCGGGATGGACGCTGGGAAGGAGAACTCATCCACACCAAGCGCGATGGGACACAGATCGTTGTCGCGAGTCGCTGGACATTGCAACGGGAGGAATCCGGTCAGCCTAAAGCGATCCTAGAAATCAACAATGACATTACTGAGCGCAGAGCTGCTGAGGAAACCATCCGTCAGAACGAGGAAAGGTATCGCTCATTGATCGTTGCTACCTCGCAGATAGTCTGGGCAACAGACGCCCAAGGACAAGTGGTTGATATGCCAGCTTGGAGAGCGTTTACAGGTCAAAGCGAGGAACAAGTGAAAGGCTGGGGATGGTTGGATGCCGTGCATCCAGAAGATCGCGATCCCACTGCTCGTATTTGGAATAAAGCCCTTGAAACGAAGAGTCTCTATCAGGTTGAGTATCGTATCCGAGCCGCAGATGGCAGCTATGGATACTTCTGGGTTCGCGGGATTCCCGTCTTAGCAGAAGATGGTAGTATCCGCGAGTGGGTTGGCGTCTGCACCGACATTAGCGATCGCAAACAAGCGGAAGCAGATTTACAGAGAACAGCAGCAGATTTGGCTCGTTCCTCGGCTGAACTTCGGCAGCAAACCAGTATCTTGCAATTAGTCCTCAACAGCATGGGTGAGGCAGTCATCGTCGCCGATGAAACCGGAAAGTTTTTACTGTTCAACCCCGCTGCGGAGAAAATGTTTGGATTGGGTTCAGGAGATGCCCCCCCCGATCGATGGTCAACGCAGTATGGCTTGTTTTTGCCCGATACCGTGACCGTTTACCCAACCGCAGATTTACCGATGACAAAAGCGATCCGAGGCGAAGCCGTTGACGACGTAGAGATGTTTACTCGTCATCCTGGTATACCAGAAGGTTTGTGGGCAAAAATTAACGGCAGACCGCTGAAGGACGACAACGGTGTCCTCAAAGGCGGGGCGATTGTTTGTCGCAACATCACCAGCGACAAGCAAGCCCAAGAACGTTTACAACAACTCGCCAAGGAGCAGGAACGCCTGCTGCAAGAACTGAAAAACCGGCAAAATGCCCTTGATGAATCGGCGATTGTCAGCGAAACCGACTTAAAAGGAACCATTACCTATGCTAACGAGCGGTTCTGCCAAATCTCTGGATACACCCAGGAAGAACTAATGGGGCAAAACCATCGCATCGTTAACTCTGGCTACCACCCGAAATCCTTTTTCCAAGACTTCTGGGCTACGGTTTATCGGGGCGGTGTGTGGAAAGGAGAAATCAAAAATAAGCGCAAAGATGGTTCTTTGTATTGGGTTGACACTACAGTGTCCCCAATCTTTGACACTAATGGCAATATCATCAAATATATCGGGATTCGCTTCGACATTACCCAGCAAAAAGAAGCGGCTGATAGACTTATCAAATTAGCAGAAGAGCGAAAAATTGAGGCAGATTCTCTAACTCAACAAGTCGTCAAGCTTTTGGGTGAAATTAAAGGTGCAGCCAAGGGAGATTTAACGGTTAAAGCTCAAGTCACCAATGACATCTTAGGAGCATTAGCAGACTCTTTCAACTACCTTGTCACCTCTTTACGGAAAGTAGTCATTAATATCCAAGATGCAGCGGCCCAAGCCAATCAAGCCACAACTGCATCGATTGGTAATACTAACGAACTAGCACAGCAAGCTCGCACCCAAGCCTTGCAAATTGAGTCCACCTTAAAACAAATTGAGCGGATGCTCAACTCGATTAAAGATGTTTCAGATGCTGCAAAACGAGCCGAACAAGTGGCACAGCAAGCCGCTACCACAGCAGAAATGGGAGGACAAGCTGTAGACCGTACAGTTGATGGAATTAACGAACTCCGCCAAACGATTGCCGAAACTTCAAAAATGATGAAACGTCTAGGCGAAGGGTCGCAACAAATTGGCAAAATTGTAACATCTATTTCTCAAATTGCTTCTCAAACAAACTTGCTGGCATTAAATGCCACAATTGAGGCAGCACGCGCCGGAGAACAAGGGCAAGGCTTCGCAGTCGTAGCGGAGGAAGTTCGCAAGCTCGCAGAACGCTCTGCCTCAGCAACCGAAGAAATATCGGAGATTGTGAAAACAATTCAAGATGAAATTAGTCGGGTGATGAGGGCAATGGAATCCGGTACTCAACAAGTTGTTGAAGGAACGCACATTGCCGCAGCTGCCAAGACGAATCTGATTGCGATTATTGAAGTCAGCCGCGAAATTAATGCTTTGGTACAAAACATTACTCGTGCTGCTCAAAAACAGACAATTTCGGCAGAAGAAATTGCAGGCAGTGTGAAGCAGGTGAACG
>NZ_JACJOQ010000645.1:0-12870 GCF_014695635.1 Coleofasciculus sp. FACHB-712
TCTTATTCACGAATCATTTAGGATTGCTATAGAAGCGATCGCATCTACATACGAATGATGAATAATTCCGAAACAAAATCCTGGGAAGAAGTCCGCATCGCCTTCAAAAAAATCTGGGGATATGATGATTTTCGACCTCCACAAGGAGAAATTATTCGCAGCTTGTTGCAAAAGCAAGATGCTCTAATTGTGATGCCAACGGGCGGGGGAAAGTCGATTTGTTTTCAACTCCCGGCGCTACTGCAAACGGGACTAACGTTAGTGATTTCGCCCTTGGTGGCGCTAATGGAAAATCAAGTGCAGGAATTGCGCGATCGCAATTTACCCGCTGCCTTGTTGCATAGCGAAGTGCCAACTCCCCAACGACGGCAAACGCTGCAAACTCTCGAACATTTGAGATTATTGTACTTATCCCCAGAAACGCTGCTGAGTGCCCAAGTTTGGGAAAAGTTGTGTCAACCAAAACTAAAAATTAACGGCTTAATTCTCGATGAAGCGCATTGCTTAGTGCAGTGGGGAGAGACATTTCGACCAACTTATCGACGACTGGGAGCGGTGCGACCGGCGCTGCTAAAATTAAAGCCAGCTGGGACTAAAATCGCGATCGCTGCTTTCACTGCCACTGCCGATCCCGCAGCGCAGCAAACCATCCAACAAGTCTTACAACTCCAACAGCCAGCGGTTTTCAAAAATAGCCCCTATCGGCAAAATCTACACCTGAAAGTGCAAACCATTTGGACACCTAGAGGACGCCGCCAAGGGTTATTGAAGTTTATTCAGGAAAGACCCAAACAAGCAGGGTTAGTCTACGTCCGCACCAGGCGAGATAGCGAAGAATTAACTCAGTTACTTAGCGATCGCGGTTATGCAACCGCAGCTTATCACGCGGGGTTGAGTCCAGAGGAACGGCGCTCAATTGAAGCAAGCTGGCTGAGCGATAAAATGCCTTTTGTAGTGTGTACCTGCGCCTTCGGGATGGGGATTAACAAAAGCAATGTTAGGTGGGTAGTTCATTTTCACTCGCCTTTACTACTTTCCGAGTACGTGCAGGAAGTAGGGAGAGCTGGACGAGATGGTAAATTATCTGAAGCTTTAACCTTGGTGAGCGAACGGACGGGGTGGCTGAACCCGGAGGATAAGCAAAGACGGGAATTTTTTGCGGGAAAGATGCGATCGCAATATCAAGAAGCTCAGCAACTCGCATCCAAACTCCCACCAAAAGGGGAAGTAACCGCCGTAACCAAACAGTTTCGAGACGGTGCTGTCGCTCTCGCTCTCCTCCATAGTGCTGGACAATTGGAGTGGCAAGATCCCTTCAATTATGTTCGGCGTTCGGTTGGAAAATCTCGCTCTTTTGGGGAACTCAGTAGCCAGCAGCAGCAAGTTCAATTCCAGATGGCGCAATACCTGAACACGCGACAGTGCCGTTGGCAGTTTTTGTTACAGGCTTTTGGCTTCACCCAAGAGGCAGCTGGCTGGCGGTGCGGACACTGCGATAATTGCGCTCGACGCTAATCTTCGGAGTCCGTATCAGTCGTTAACCCGGTGCGAGCAACGTTGAAGATGAAGTAGGTTTTCACTTCGGAATGGAGCCATGTTTATTCAAACTGATCGCTTGCTGCTGCGGGAATTTACGGAAGCTGACTGGTCTGCCGTTTTAGCTTATCAATCCACGCCAGCATATCAACGCTTTTATCCAGAGGTCGGGCGCACTGAGGCAGACGCTCGCGCCTTCGTTAATCGCTTCCTCCTGTGGCAGCAGGAAACGCCCCGATGGAGGTATCAATGGGCAGTCGTCCGGAGACAGGACGGACTGATTGGTAATTGCGGTATTCGCAAAAGCGATCGCGATGCCTCAGAAGCAGAAATTGGGTGTGAATTGGCTCCCGAACACTGGGGGCGAAATTATCCGGTTGAAATGAGTCGTCCGCTACTGCAATTTGGCTTTACAGAGCTTGGACTGCATCGCATTTATGCACACTGTATCGCTGAGAATAGAGGGGCAGTGTCATTGGCGCAGAAGCTTGGGATGACCGAAGAAGGTCGCTTGCGAGAGAATGTCAGCATCCGGGGACGGTGGCATGACACGCTCGTATACGGCATCTTGAAGCAGGAATGGGAGGCGATGGTTGAATAACACCGGAACACGGACTAAGTTAAACTTCTTGAGGCAAAAGTCTTTTCTTTCTTCTTCATGGCTAGAGCCAAGGGCTTGAAACCCTGTCTGCTGAGGATGCCAACTTCTTTTTTACTGAGTCCTCAGTCCTCAGTCCTCAGCCCTCAGCCCTCAGTCCTCAGTCCTCAGCCCTCAGTCCTCACTCCTCAGTCCTCACTCCTCAGCCCTCAGTCCTCAGTCCTCACTCCTGAAGACTTTTTCGCTCAAAAGGCAAAAGGCAAAAGTAAAAATTTTTACTTTTGCCTTTTATAGACCCTAGACTTTAGTTGAGCGACGACGAGAGGGCTTATTCTCTCGCCTCTCCCGATCTTGGCGACGGCGATCGCGCCATTCTATCAGCGTCAGATAGATAATGCCCCCAGAAACCACCGTTAACAGGGCAAAGGTAGAAAAAGCCAGAACAGTCAGAACAGAAGTTTCCACAATGCTTTTAGAAGCCGTTACGACCCCAAATGACCATTGAAATCGACCAAGTAAACAAAACCAAAACTGAAACCCAACCGAGACTCAAAATATCCATAGTTGTATGTAAAGATAAGTGCCCAATAATCACTCCAGCGCCTATCATAATTCAATTTGAGGCATCTATGGCAGACCTCGGCGAATGACGAGGTCGCCAAAAAAACCTTTAACTGAACTAGGAGCGATTTTCACAGGATATTGCACGAGATGGTTGATCGGCTTGAGCGAATAGAATCTATCAAGGCAGGAACTGTTGCTGCTTTGTCTTTTTTCCTGGGTTATGGCATTGCTACCCTGAGCAATATTCTCGTGCTGTCGGAGCAGTTTGAGACACTCGCCAATCTGAAAGTCACGAATGGCGTTCACTTTCTAGTGAGTATGGCGATCGCTCTTTTGAGCGGTTTTCTGTTTGGCGTCACCTACCGCTATATTATTCGAGAAGACCCCAACCCACACCTCAGGACTGGCGCAGTGTTTGCCTTTGGGTTGGTGCGGGGATTAGGGCAAGTGGAGGCTGGGTTAAATTTCCCCGATGCCTTCTGGTCGTTTGGGATTCTGGGAGGAGAGAGTATTTTGCTATTTGCGATCGCTCGTCTCCTCCTCGACTGGACAATTCAGCTAGGCTGGGTAAAACCGTTTAAGTCAAGCTAAATTCCGCAAACTCTGGTTGCCCATACATCATATTTCGGTCAACCGCTGAGAGGATTTTCTGGTTCGCAGCATCAGAATTAAGACACTGGCAAGTCAACTGCGCGACATCCGCGCGATGAATCGTCCCCGCAACTCGCGGATCTTCCGTCAAAACGCCATTGCCAGTTGCTGGTTCAGACTTCAATCCGCCGGGGCGGATAATAGTGTAAGTCAGTCCGCTGTCAATCAGATACTTCTCGGCTTTCTCCTTTTCAATTAACACTGGCTTCAGCGTTTCTAAAGCTTGTGGAGGGATAGCTCCGACACTATCTCCACTTCCAATCGAAGAAATGAGAATAAACTTTTTTACCCCTGCTTTCACAGCAGCGTCAATAAGATTTTTGTTCCCCAAAAAATCAGCTCTTTCGCCGTCTTTGGGTAAACCGCCGATGGTGCTAATCGCAGCATGAATCGGTTCATCTCCTAAGATTGCCTGCTCAACTTCGGCAACATTTAAAGCGTCTCCCATCACTCCTTTAATTCCCATCGCTTCCAATTCGGCAGCAGATGCTGGCGATCGCAACAATGCCTTCACCTTCTGGTTTTCCTGTATTAAGTAGTTGGCAATTTCTCGACCAACGCCCCGACTGGCACCCGCTAGAAAAATATAGGATTCACTTGTCATCTTAAATTTCTTACTGTCCTAACTTGATATTTCATATTTTGCCGTAATTAGGGCGAAGAAAAAATGTAAAATTCCCAAACCTATTCTTCAATTTTGCATTTTTAATTTTTAATTTTTAATCTTCTCCTTGCCACCATCACCAGCCAAGATTGAGCTTCACAGGGCAATCCTGGGGGACGATAGTAGTGGTGGAGAATCTCAAAATCAGCTTGTTCTAGACAGGGTGCCAAAGTTTCATATTCCCACCCAGAAACAAAGCGATAGCCGGTTGGACGAACGCTATAGCCTTCGCTATCTCCACGACAAATAGAAATAATAATTGCACCGCCAGGAACCAGCGCTTGATGCAAATCCTTCAGCACTTTCACCATTTGGGAATGAGGAACGTGAAGTAGCGATGCATTCGCAAAAATCCCATCAAAGGTTTCTGGCGGCAGATCGAGATTGAAAAACGACTGCTGCCAAACCTCACAATCCGCAGCCTGTCGTGCCATTTCCACAAACGCAGGCGTTGCATCCAAGCCAATCACAGTATGCCCTTGGCGTTTGAATGCCAGCAAATCTCGTCCGGGACCACAGCCTAGATCGAGGATTTTACCCGGATTTTTAGGCATCGCCGCTACCAAGGCATCACGATTTTGGGAAACATCGTGATCCCAAGTTCCCTCCCGAAACGATTCTGCTGTCGCTTGGTACTCCGCAATTGTCAGTTGCTCGTGTTCCTGCATCCTTCGCCTTGCTCAAACCTAATAGAATCTTACTATTCTCTATTTCCTCGTATTCTCTGTACCTCTGTGGTTTAAATTATGTTTCCTGGAGAAGTATTCGCCAACACCGCTGATTTTGACACTGGGATTCGCCATCTGTTGCCACGCTATGACGAAATGCTAGATGCGATTGCCCTTTGTCTACCCTCTACAACCAAAGCTGTCCTAGAACTCGGCTGCGGCACCGGCGAACTCAGTTTAAAGATCCTCAAGCGTTGTCCTGATGCCCAACTGGTTGCTGTAGATTACTCTCCTCGGATGATTCAGTTTGCAAAAAAGAAAATCCACGCAGCAGGCTATGCAGACAGGTGGACGGGAATTGAAGCCGACTTCGGAGATTGGGCGAATCATGCGCTGGAACTGGGAGAAAGCTTTGATGCCTGTGTCTCATCCTTGGCAATTCACCATCTCAGCGATGAAATGAAGTTGAAATTATTTCAGCGGATTGGTGAAAGCCTCAATCCAGGCGGCGTCTTTTGGAACGCAGATCCCATCCTGCCGGAATCACCAGTGATGCAGGAAATTTACCAAACGGCGCGGGAAGAATGGACATTGCAGCAAGGAACAACGCTGGCAGAAATTCGCGACAAAATTGGTAAGAGCAATCCTCAAGGTTACTCTAGTCAAGATCAATTAGCGACTCTAACCTCCCACTTAAAAATGCTGACAAATTCTGGGTTTACTACAGTGGCTATTCCTTGGAAATATTACGGTTTAGCCGTATTTGGCGGCTTTGTAGGATAAGCTTTTAACCCCAATTTATGGTTGGAAATCCTTATCTAACTCTGTCAATGTGAGAAAAAAATCTGGTAAATCATGCCAATTCGGCAGAATTTTATCTTCGCGTCTTCGTGGTTTAAAAAACAATTTTTGAACTACGAAGACACAAAGCACGCGAAGAAAACCCTCGTCTTTCAACTGACACCTTGAGGGCGGTAGTAATCCCAATCCTACTGCTGTAATGCTTGAGTACCTTTCTTTGCCAAAATTGCTGAGGATAGGGCTGAACGCTTACTTAAAGAAAATAGGTAAGGAAATTTTATCTTTTTTGTTAGCTCGTACAACAGGATTGGTAATATTAGACTAAAAATAGTTACCAGAATGATATGTAAAACCACATGATTGATGTGAAGACCTTTTTGGAGGAATATTCGAGTCGCTCCCATTGCTAACATATGAGCTAAATAGATGGGCATCGATAAAAAACCCAGGTAGCGAATAATATCTAATTTTTTTCTTTCTGCCAAGTAAAAGGATATTCCTAAAGTAAAGATGATTCCTCCAGATGCCATAAAAAATCTAGTTCCTGGTTGTTCGCTTAAACCAAATTGTAAAAGTGTCATTTGAAAGATGACAAATATCAGCGCGATCGCGCCAATTTGCTGCTTGTTCAATTTATGCAAGGTACTCGGAATGTTTCTCAAGTCGTTGTGCAACCAGCGTGCCACAATTGCCCCAATGACGAAAAATACAAACATACTCATGAATTTAGTCAGAATTTCGCTAGGTGCATAGGGATTTAGCAAGTAAAGTAAAATAGAAAGAGAAAACAATACATATAAATTGATAAATTTTTGAGCGATCGCAAAGACTAAATAAGACGCAAACAAAACATATAAAAACCAAAGAGTAATTAAAGGAATGGGGTTAAAAGCCATGTAAAATGGTAAATTTTTAAACTGCAATTTGATGGGATTATTCGTATAGGTTGACATCAAAACCAAAATGCTACCTTGGATAACAGACCAAAGTAAGTAGGGATACACAATTGTATTGAATTTATCCCCCCAGAATTTCTTCTTACCCTTCAATAAGCTTTTTTCTACAAATAAACCGGAGAGAAAAAAGAAAAGTGGCATATGAAAGCTAGAAATAAAATTAAAAGAGTAATCATGAAATAAATCATGCATTCCCATTCCAGCATTTTTTAAATTGGTCAAAACATGGACATAGACAACTAAAATGATGCCGATGCCTTTGGCATAATCAATCCAGTCAAGTCTAGTGCATGATAACGGTTCCGGCTTGCTTGGTAAAATTTGTAATTCTTCGACAGGCTTCATAATCTTGGTAGTTCCCCTTAATTGCAGTGCTGCATAATTCATGGAACCAGCAATGCCTGTTTTATAAAGTCAAGGATATGGCTTCCGTAAAGACTACAGAAATCCGATATTTCCGTTGTCATGCTACGTGCAACTTCTTTGCAAGTTCCGCAGCGAGTCAGACGAAAAAAATCAACCCTCAGCTAGATTCGGGCAGACACACCTTCAGGTAGCAGCACTTCTAAACTACTATCTTCATCTGGACAGTAGAGCGAGGTCAGCCCTAAGATAGATTTTTTTGTGAAGAAAGTATGTTGTCTATACCGGAGAATGATTTAATAAGCACTCCCAGCCAGTACCCTCGTATCCAAAATGGAAGCTTTCGGGATGCAGAATTTCGGCTAAGATTTCCAGGGAATCTACCAAACGGGGGCCGGGACGGTTGAAGTAGGCGTTGCCATCGGTGATGTAAACCCTGCCGGTTTGTACCGCTTGTAAGCTTTGCCATTCGGGACGTTGAAGCAGCGGCATTGCCTCAGCGCGAGTACGGTTTAAATCGAAGCCACAGGGCATGAAGATGATGACAGTGGGGTCAGCGGTGGCGATCGCTTCCCACTTCAACCACGGCGAATGTTCACCCTCAACACCGAACAGAGATTGACCTCCAGCCATTTTGACTAATTCAGGAATCCAATTTCCCGCTGCCATCAGGGGATCGATCCACTCGATACAGGCAACTGTAGGACGGGCGCTGTCAGGAAGTGCTTGCGTCTTTTGCACGCAAGCGTCGATGCGAGACTGTAACCCAGCTAGCACGGGTGGCGCAGCGATACCCAAGGCATCAGCGACTCGTTGAATATCTGCCCAGACATCGCTTAAAAAATTAGGCTGTAAGGAAATAATCTGCGGCTGAGAGTGCGTGAGCGTAGCAACCGCTTGCTCGACTTCTGAGAGGCTGACAGCACAGACTTCACACTGAGCTTGAGTCAAAATATGGGTGGGTTGCAGCTGTTCCAGAACGTCGGTTTTGACTTGGTAAACGCTCAACGCAGATTGCAACAAATCCGTAACCCGATCGTGAATTTCCGGACTGGTGCCTTCGGGGTTAAATTTGGGCTGGGTGCAGACGGGCAAATTTTGGATTTCTGGCGGATAGTCGCATTCATGCGATCGCCCGACAATCGCCTGAGTTAGCCCCAAGATCGCTAAAATTTCCGTAGCGCTGGGAATCAGAGAGACAATTTTTAGGTTTGAATGAGTCACTTTTCCAACTCCTTTAGCAGCCTCGATCGAGAACTCATCATCAATTCTTGCTATCAAACAGTTCCAGGATGGCGCTGACGCCGTTAAAGAAAACAGCTCCTTTGGTTAGGGCTAAACCACGAATATGCCTCAATCTCATTCTCGTCTACTTTCTTTCCTGCAAATCGCGTCTCCAGCTGCGATCGCGATCGCGTTTCCACTTGGCTGTTTGGTGATGCTCGATTGGCTGTTCGAGCTTCCTTTCCTCAAGAATGTATTTCCACAGCACTCCCACAGCGACATCGGGCTGGCAATCCTGGGAGTGATGAACGCGGTGGTTTTTGGCATCCTGGTTTGGTGGAATGCGAAAACATTAAAAACCATAGACTCCCAACGGCAACAAGCAGAAGAAGAACTGCGCCAACTCAATGCAGAACTGGAGGAGCGAATCGAGCAGAGTACGGCACAATTGAGGCAAGCCAACGAACAATTGGCAAGCGAAATTGCCGAACGCAAGCAAGCAGAGGAGACACTCTCTCACCGCCAGCAGGAATTCAAAGCCGTGCTTGAAAATGCGCCCGATGCGATGATGCGTCTTGACAAACAAATGCGTTATGTTTACGTCAATTCATTTGTCGAGCGGAGCACGGCAATGCCCGCGCTGGCATTCATCGGTAAGACTCCTGAAGAAGCTGGCTCACCCAAAGAGTTGTGCCAGCTTTGGGAAGATACCCTGCGGATGGTTTTTGAAACAGGTCAAGAACAAACGATTGAATTCCAGACTGCCACGGTAAACGGATTCCGCAACTTTCAATCGTGTGTAGTTCCAGAGTTTAACCAAGAAGGTGAAATCGAAACTGCCTTGGTTGTGAGCCGCGACATTAGCGATCTCAAACGCGCCGAGGCAGCTCTCCAAAAAGAACGAGAATTCTTAAACGTATTGCTAGATAACATAGAAGCCGGAATCGTTGCTTGTGATGCCAATGGTGTTCTGACTCTGTTTAATCAGGCTTCACGAGCATTTCATGGCTTGCCAGAACAACCGCTTGCTGCGGAGCAGTGGGCAGAATACTACGATTTATATCTGCCCGACGGCAAAACGCCCATGAAGCGGGAAGATATCCCGCTTTTTCGAGCGTTACAAGAGGAGCCTATCCGCGATGTAGAAATGGTGATCGCCCCAAAATCAGGCAAAGTTCGCACCTTATTAGCTAGCGGGCAGGCATTTTTTGATTTGCAGGGAACCAAGCTGGGTGCTGTTGTTGCCATGCACGATATCACCGAGCGCAAACGAGCCGAGGAGGCACTGCGAGAAAGCGAGGAACGGCTACAGGCAATCGTGGATAATTCCACAGCGCTGATTTATCTAACGGATATTCAGCACAGAATCCTGCTGATCAACAACAGGTTTGAAGATTTGTTTCACATCAATAGAGAGCAGCTCCTCGGTAAAAGCCTGTACGATATCTGGCCGTTTGCGATCGCCGATGCCTTTGTCAAGAATAACCAAAAGGTACTCGCAGCCCAAATTCCGATAGAAATTGAAGAAGTCGCCCCTCACGACGATGAGTTACACACCTACATTTCAATCAAGTTTCCCCTTTATGACGCTAGTGGCGTTGTTTATGCCGTTTGTGGAATTTCCACCGACATCACCGAACGCAAGCAGATAGAGGAACACATTCGCACCCTGAACGCCGATCTTGAGGAGCGAGTGAACGAGCGGACAGCAGAGCTAAGGCTGATCAACCAAGCATTGCAAAGTGAAATCAGCGAGCGTCAGCGGGCAGAAGAAGAACGCGCCCAACTCTTGCTCCGCGAACAGGAAGCTCGTGAATTAGCCGAAGCAAGCGAACAGCGCTATCGCTTTCTCGCTGAATCCATCCCGCAGATAGTCTGGACTGTAGACTCAGATAGTGATTTCGATTACGTCAATCAGCGCTGGGTTGATTACAGCGGATTAACCCTCTCACAAAGCCAGGGTGACGGATGGTTCTCTGTCCTACATCCGGACGATCGGCTGGTGTCGATACAGCGGTGCCATCAATCTGCGGAGGTGGGCGAGAGTTACGAAATCGAAAATCGCTTCAAACGGGCTGCGGACGGACAATATCGCTGGCACCTAACTCGCGCAGTGCCGATGAAAGATCCTACCGGACGAATCGTTAAGTGGTTCGGCACCTGCACAGACATCGACGACCAGAAACATACGGCGGAGGCGCTGCGAGAAAGCGAGGCGCGGTTGCAGGCGATTCTAGATAACATTCCGGCAGTTATCTACCTCAAGGACACTGAGGGCAAGTTTATTTTTATTAATCACCAGTTTGAAATTCTTTTTCATATTGATGGAGAAAAGGTTAAAAGCAAGACTGATTACGATCTCTTCCCCAAAGAAATGGCGGATGTATTTCGGGCGAACGATCGAAAGGTACTCGAAGCCAGAACTGCTGTGGAGTGGGAAGAAGTTGTGCCTCAAGATGACGGACTACACACGTACATTTCGACTAAGTTTCCCCTGTGCGACGCGGCTGGAGTTCCTTATGGAGTTTGCGGCATCTCCACCGACATCACCAAACGCAAACGAGCCGAGGAGGCATTACAAGAAAGCGAAGCTCGGTTTAGGCGCGTCGTTGAATCCAACATGATTGGGATTCTCTTCTGGGATGTGTCAGGTAACGTTACAGAAGCCAACAACGCCTTCTTAGAGATGGTCGGGTACACGCGGGAGGATCTGCTTTTAGGGAAAGTGGATTGGAAAAAGATGACTCCTGTGGAATATAACTATCTCGATGAAAAGGGCATCCAGGAGCTAGCCGTGACGGGGATTTGTAGCCCCTTTGAGAAGGAATATATTCGTAAAGATGGCAGTCGCATCCCTGTTTTGCTCGGCGGTGCTGTGCTGGAAGGATCTCAAGATAAAGGTGTGTGCTTTGTCATTGACATCACTGAGCGTAAGCGGATGGAGGAGGCTCTCTTCAAACAAGCACAGGAACTCGCTCGTTCTAATGCGGAACTGGAACAATTCGCTTATGTAGCTTCCCATGACTTGCAGGAACCGCTGCGAATGGTTGCCAGCTACACCCAGCTTCTGTCTCGGCGCTACAAAGGGAGACTGGATGAGGACGCCGACGATTTTATTGATTTTGCCGTCGATGGTGCGAACCGGATGCAACGGCTGATTCAAGATTTGTTGGAGTATTCGCGCCTGGGAACGCGAAGTCGGGAATTTGAGATGGTGGATTGCGATCGCTCTTTTGAGGAAGCGATCGCCAATCTGCAAATTGCGATCGCCGAAAATAATGCCACCATTACCCGCGATCCCCTACCCTCGGTGAGGGGGGATGCGACTCAAATCGGGCAGCTGTTACAGAACTTAATTGGGAATGGAATCAAGTTTCGTAAAGATGCCCCCCCCCAGGTTCACGTTTCCGCTCAAACAAGCGAAAATGAATGGGTCTTCTCAGTCCGCGATAACGGTATTGGGATTGCCCCAGCTCATCAAGCACGAATTTTTGTCATTTTTCAACGTTTGCACGCACGCGAAACCTATCCTGGTAACGGAATTGGTTTAGCTATCTGCAAAAAAATCGTCGATCGACACGGTGGGCGGATCTGGGTGGATTCTGAATGGGGACAGGGAAGTGTATTCTACTTTACAATTCCCAGAACAGGAGAGAACCCAAAGTGAATCTGGGTAATAGACCCGTAGAAATCCTGCTAGTTGAAGACAATGAGGGTGATATTCGGCTCACCCAAGAAGCATTTAGAGACAGTCAGGTTGGGAATCACCTGAATGTTGTCCGGGATGGTGTTGAAGCGATCGCCTTCCTCAAAAGAGAAGAAAAGTATGCCAATGCCGTTCGTCCCGATATTATCCTCCTTGACCTCAATTTACCGAAGCGCAACGGTATTGAAGTGTTGACAGAAATCAAGCAGGATGACCAGCTTAAAAGGATTCCCGTCATCGTTCTGACCTCCTCCCAAGCCGAACCAGATATTCTCAGCAGCTACGATTTACATGCCAACTGTTTCATCAGTAAGCCGATTGACCTAGATCGGTTTCTGCGGGTGGTGCAGTCAATCGAGGACTTCTGGCTCACCATCGTCAAACTCCCCCCAGAATAGAAAAAGCGAACCAAAAAATATTTTTCTGCTCACTTTAAATTTCTCCTAGATTGGGCTTACAATGATAGTTTTGGTTAAAGTCTGAAGGGTACACAAGAGGAAGCTATATGTCCCGATATCGAGGCCCACGCCTCAGAATTGTGCGTCGCTTGGGCGATCTGCCCGGTTTAACTCGCAAATCAGCCCGCCGTGCATATCCACCAGGACAGCATGGTCAAGCCCGGAAGAAGCGCTCAGAGTATGCTGTCCGACTAGAGGAAAAGCAGAAACTCCGCTTCAATTATGGCTTAAGTGAAAAGCAGCTGCTGCGTTACGTGCGGAAAGCACGTCGCGCCACGGGTTCCACGGGTCAAGCATTGCTGCAACTGTTAGAAATGCGTCTGGATAACACCGTTTTCCGGATGGGGATGGCTCCCACAATTCCTGGGGCGCGTCAGCTAGTCAATCACGGTCATGTGTTGGTGAATGGTCGTGCGGTGAATATTCCCAGCTATCAGTGCCGTCCGGGAGAGGTCATCAGCGTCCGCGATAAGGAAGGATCTCGCCGGTTAGTGCAACAGAACCTGGAATATCCAGGGTTGGCAAATATGCCCAGCCATCTAGAGTTTGACAAAACCAAGATGACTGGCAGAGTCAACGGCGTGATTGAGCGCGAATGGATCGCGCTGCAAATCAACGAACTGCTGGTGGTTGAGTACTACTCACGCCAAGCTTAAGATAGTTTTGAGTTTTGAGTTTTGA
>NZ_JACJOQ010000646.1:0-21290 GCF_014695635.1 Coleofasciculus sp. FACHB-712
ATCATACTTGGGTGGCACGGGCGATGAAAGCCGGGGAGCTGACTTCCGAACAAGCTAAAATGCACCCGTGGCGTCACGTATTGTCTCAGTGTCTGGGTCGTAAAGATTTGCGTTTGATTGAGATCCAACCGCTGGATGTGCAAGCAGGCGACAGGCTGCTGCTGTGTAGCGATGGACTCACAGAAGAACTTTCGGATCAGTTGATTGCAACTCACCTCAAGTCTACTTCCTTGGAAAAGGCAGCCGACGCCCTTGTCGAGTCTGCTAAGGATAAAGGGGGCAGAGACAATATTACAGTGGTGCTGGTAGCGATTGACGGGGCGGGTGAGAAGGAATAGCGGTCATGGGGTAATGAAAGTCAGCTTCACATCTACGGTAGTGTGAGCAAGATGACACTGTAAGCGAGACGCTCGCTTACACTACAAACGGTTGTTAGACTCAAGCCGAGGTCTACTAGGTCATTATTTTGCTTTCAACTTGTCAATCAAATCCTTCAAATCGGCAATTCGGGCGTTGAGTTTATCCAAGTTCCCTTGGTACTTTGTATATTTCGCGTCATAGTCATCGGCGGTGACATCAAGGCCAATAAGCGCCGCGTCGAACTTACTGATTAAGGTCTCGGAGGTATTCTGCTCTGCTATGAGTGATTGCACTTGGTTGAATTTGGCGAGTTCACCCGCCTGCTCAATCGAGAATCTCGTGTCAAACACATAGCCTGTCTGAAGGATCGTGTTGTTATTCAGAAAATCCGACCTGTGATATTGGTTCTCTATTACGCACACGAATAGTGTCAGACCCGGCGCAAGCTCCTTGGTGGCGAAGTCCTGCTGAACACTGGTCTGCGTGCCCGAGGTGAACGTGGCCATGATACCTTGAATCGCATTGAAGGCCGCGCTTGTAATCAATAGTGTCATATCCGACATCTTCTGAACGTTGGCAGCCAGATCCGAGCTCTGAGCCGGTGCTGTGCTACCCGCCGGTGCAGGGGCACCGAAAATGGCACCGCGCAGCGCTTCGATCATCTTCGATACGTTGTCGAGCGACCACTCGGACTCGGTGGTCAAGTGCTCGTACTTGCCTTGGATCAGCGGAGCGGCATCTTTCCAATTTCCTTTTTTATAGTAGGTGTCGATTGTAGTCTGGATTTCCCCTTGAGCCTTCGTGGTCATAGTATCTAGGGCTGTGGTTTGGTCGTTGATGTATTTCTGGAAGTCCGCATTTAATTTCGCTTGTTGATCAATTGTGTTTGATTTACCCATGCTTTTCTCCTTACAAATAAACATTGCCCCCACAGCATAAAATGGTTGTCCCAAAAAACCGAAAGCCCATGCAACAAAAATTCATGAAATTACTCTGTGTTGGACAAAACGTTAAGGGAATCAGATTCACAACTGAGCGATCGCATTTTAGACTTTAGACTTTAAACAGTCCTAGTAGCAATCCTTTAGAGTCCCTTGAGACGTCTTCTTTTTCTCACGGAACGATTTCCCCCAGATATTGGCGGGTTAGCGAGTAGCGCCGGACGCATCGCCGCCGCTCTCTGCCAGTTGGGCATTGAAGTAGACGTTGTGGCGTGGAGTCGTTACTTGCAACCGGGAGAAGTCCGGAGTTCAGATGTTGCCAGAGGGGGAGCAACCGGGCACGCTGAAAGTCAAGATTTCCAAATCGTCAAACATCTCAAAGTCCATCGGGTGGGGCTATATCGCCACTGGGATATGACGATGCCCCATACGCTCAACGTCCTCGACTGGCTGCATCAGTGCCGTGGGTACGATGCTGTTTGGGGGCACTATGTCTTCCCCAGTGGGTTCTTAGCTACTTGGTTTGCGGCGACAAATGGGCTTCCCAGCACGGTAAGCGCCCGTGGGAATGATATCGATCGAGCCATGTTTCCACCGGGGGATTTTGCGCGACTGCAATGGACGTTGTTAAATGCCCGTTTGATTACGGCGGTGAGTGCTGATATGGCGCGAAAGATTCAGCTACTCGCCCAGCGGGATGATGTGATGGTTTTAAAAAATGGCGTCAACGAACGGGTATTTTCGCCCCCCATTATCGGCGCAACTCATGAATCATCCCTTCTGAGAGCATCTTTGGGCATTGCTCCTGATGAAGCGGTACTGGGATTTTCTGGAGAATTACGAGAAAAGAAGGGGCAGCAGTTTCTTCTGAATGCCTTAACCACAGTCCGCGCCCAACGTCCTGCCTGTTTGTTAATTATCGGGGAAGTGCGGGCGTCCCAAGAAGCAGCACTACAACTCTATGTGACTCAGCATCCAGAAAACGCCAAGCGGGTTATTGTCACTGGACATTTAGCGAGTCCTGCGGCGGTAGCGGGGCATCTGCGGCTGTGTGATGTGTATCTGCAACCGTCGGTATGGGAGGGAATGCCGAATGCGCTGCTAGAAGCGATCGCCTGTGGTTGTTGCTGTATTGCCAGCGATGCCGGTGGAATTCCAGAGGTGATTGAGCATGGGAAAAGTGGATTTTTGCTTCCTCGTTCCCAGTTACATCGACTGGGTGAGGCGGTGCTGGAGTGTTTAGATTTAGAGCCAAGTGCTAGGCGTCAGATTGGGAGGGCAGGGCGCGATCGCATTCTCGCTGAATTTTCTCTAAAACATGAAAATCAGCGGCTTCAAACTGTTATCGATCGTTTAATTCCAAGTTCCTCATAAGCTGCTACCAAAGCATCACCGGCGTGTTTCCAAGTGTAATCATTCTCAATCTGCTGACGGGCATTCCTTGCTAAGTTTATTGCCAATTCCGGTTCTGTTTTTAACCTCAGCAAGGCATCTTTAATTTCCTTTGCAGAACCTGGTTTGACGAGCAGGAAATGTACCCCATCCACACCCAATTCTCTCACCACAGGTAAATCGCTAGCAATTACCGGCGTACCTGTCGCCATTCCTTCCAAAATTTTTAAAGGACAACAACCCTGAACCAGATTTCGGTCATTGGGCGTCAACGGAGCCAAAATTACATCAGATGCATGAATTTTTTGGACGAGTTCCGCTTGCGATACAGGGTCTAAAATCGTGAGAGACTCTGCTACTCCTAGTTTTAAAGCTAGCCGTTTTAAGGCTAAAATCTGAAAGCCGCGACCTTGTCCAATGACTGTTAATTGAGTAGGAAAATCCCGGTCAGCAAGTGCCAGTGCTTCAACAGCAAGATTAATCCCTTGCCAAGGGGAAAATGTCCCAAAATATAACACCTGAAATCGAGGCTGAGTCTTTATTGAATCATTTTCAATCTGTAGGGGTGGCGTTTCCTTGTCCTGATAGGGAAGATTTGGATACTCGGCATCCCTAAATTTTGAAGGACGATAAGTAAATATATCTAAATCAACTCCATTGGGAATGACGCGGATTTTTGAGCCGGGAACCCCTCTTGTTTGGAGATAGTCTCTGGTTACGGAACTAGGCGTTAAAATTAAATCTGATGCTTCTAAACAAATTTTTTCTTGTGCCTTTAATTTGTGTAATAATTCCCGATCTTCTGCTACTGCTGGATAGCGATATTTTAGTTCAATTGATGGCAATCCATTAACTTCAAAAATTAAATACTTACATAATTTTTCTTTGTTTAGAGCAATGGGAAATCCTTCATAAATAGAACGGATATGCACTGTCTCAAACCACTGATTCTGCCACCAATTGCCCAGCATCGCGCGAAAATAAAGCACTCGATTAATTAATGTATCTCCTAGCGCAGGTAACATGGATTGGATAACATGGGGTGATTCCCTCTGATTTACTGCGTAGGCTGTCGGGGAAACTGTCACTAGCTGAATGTCGCCAAAAGCATCTGCCAAAGCTTGAGTAAAAGCAGAAATATGAATTGCGGCTCCCTTGGGCGCTGGTACGGTATCAAAAGAAACGTAAACTATTCTAGAATCGTTCATCAACTAAACTATGACTCAATTTTGCCCTAAGATTCTAACTTTTTGTAACGATAATTACCACTTCCGAGAACGTATCTGTTATCAAAGCGTTTGAGTGTGATTTTAGGTAAGCGATCGCTACCTTCCGTAATCCCCGATTCATTGATATTGAATTTTTATTACAAATGTCAATAAATTTAGAAACCTTTCGCAAATCTCTGACTTATTCGGTGACGGCTGCTGTTTCTGATATTGTCAAAGACTTAAGGGAAATGGCAACCCTAGATAGAGCCTCGGAGGCAAAGCAAACAGAGTTTGGAAGTTTAGCAACTAAATGTGTTATTGGTGCGATTACTTCAATTGTTATAGCGTTCATTTTAATGATAGTTGTAGGAGAGATGGGAGATGGGCTTCAATTATTTGGAAATATTGTAACTATTTTATTATTGTTTGTTGGATTAGGATGTACGATCGTAGCGATTTATGCAGGAATAAGGAGGAGTAAATATAGCCGATTAAATTTACCAAATCATCGCTATGCATTAACGGAAAAAATTTTGGAAATGCTGGAGCGAGATATGGATAAGGAAGCTAAGGTCAGTGTTCATTTAGATCTCAGTCCAGCCTATCAAAAATCTAAGCAGATTAAAACAGTTGCCCATCCCTCGAAATCAGGATTTAAAATAGATATTTTCCAAGATGATTGGCTAAAAATGGAAGGACAATTTTTAGATAAAACTCGTTTTGTATTAACAACTTCTGAGTTAAATCAGACCGCTTATGGATGGAAAACTTCTAGAAGCGGCAAATCAAAATACAAAACGAAATCGAAAGCCAAGGGATTAGATATCAGTTTGGATTTAACTTATCCGCAACGACGGTACGGGGCAATCAAAGTTCTGAACAATGAAGCTGTGAATGCAGTAAAAATTCCAAAACTGACTAAGGTAAAACGGATGAGAGTGACGGATAAGGGAATAAACTTAGTCGTGAAAATGCCACCTTCGATGCCTTGGAACGAAGAAACATTATATCAAACTATCACGATGATGTTTCTCAGTCTGTATCAAGTTCTAAATTTAGCTCGGATGTTATCTAAGGCAAAGTAAGTAAAAGTAAAAACATATTTAGTTTGTTTGCAAAAATCCGGAACATTAATTATGCAAACTGTTACTAAATAAAGAAAGGATTTTGGTGGAAACTTGAACAAGGAATAACATGAACAGAACATTTTTCTCCGGCTTAGCTTTGGCAGCGGTAATACTGCTAGGTTCTTGTAGTAATTCTGTTAAGCAGGCACCAGAAGTATCTACAACATCTAACCCGCAAACATCTCCAATTGCTCAAAATAATTCGTCAGCGGTGACGACTAATACAGAGAAGATAAAATTTAAACAAGAGGGGGGTGCGGAAGATTTTGCCTTGAAACCAGAGGCGGATGGGGCTAAATACCTTGATGGGAAAGACAAAGAGTTAGCTCGATTTAATGTTGATGGTGGGGGGAAAGTAAAAATCAAGAATCCTGCCGATAAAGTTTTAGGCTACGTTGTAACCAAAGAGGGTTACTGGAAGATTGAGAATGCAGATCAAACAAAAGAATTGTATGTTTTGCGAAGACAGAATGATGGAGATTACAAGTTAGAAGATGCGACAGATAAAGAAATTTACAGAATTAAAGCGCGAGATTACGGTTTTGAGGTTGAGTCACCGGATAAACAGTCGCTTTACAAGGTGAAAGTAAAGAATGGTAAAACTTCTCTGATCAATGCAGCCGACAAACCAGTTTTTTCTACAAAATCTCAGGTAAGCGCAATTGCGATCGCTAGCTTCGGGTTCGACGTTTTAAGCAAAGAACAAAAAGCCGCTTTAGCTTACGCAGTTAATCGTTCGGGAGGGAAATAATCCTTGCAAATTCAACTGAGTTGGATAGATCCAGCCACCGGCGAAAGACGAGAACCCATGTTAGAAACGCCTGTCGCCTTGGGCCGAGAATTTGCCTCAATGCCCCAAGAAATTGATGGCAATCGGGTTGCTAGAATTGTGTTAGCCAACGAGCAAGTGGCTGAATATCATGCTCTAATTGATGTAGCGAATGGCGAGTTAATCGTAGTCGATCAAAATAGCAGTACTGGCACCTTAATTAACAGCGTCCGGTTGCCCAGTAGTACGCTAATCGATGGCGATCGCTTGCAAATTGGCCCCTACGAAATTCAACTCAATCCCAGCAGCAGCCAGACTACCAGTTCATCGGGAATCGGTGCAAGTGGAGAATGCGATCGCATGGTGGGATTTCTCTTCAAACGTCGCTGCGGACGCACTACAAACATTGGCTGTCCTTATTGTAGTTACCCAGATAATAACCCCTATTACTACGATTATTCCTATTACTCTGGATATGGTAACTACAATCGCGGTTATTGGGGCAGCAACTACTATGACAACCGCGATCGCTATGATTATGACCCGGAAACTGGCAATGTCGATTTCACCGAAGCAGACAATATGAGTCTAGAAGGGGAAATGGATGCCGATTTTGAGATGGATATGGGGGCAAGTTAAATTTTTAACGCAGAGGGACGCCAAAGATAACGCAGAGGCACACCAAGAAAAAACGATTCCTTAACGTACCTTTGCGTTTACCTTTGTGTTCTTTGCGTTGAAAACTCCAAAAATGTCAATTTGGTTAATTTATGCTTTGGGAGGCGGTTGGGGACATCTTACCCGTAGCTTATCTCTCGGACGAATGGCTACCCGTTACCATTACGTCAAAATTCTTACGAATACCCCTTATGCAACTTACTTGGGCGGTGAGGGTTGCGATGTGCAAATCATTGCACCTGACGCTGGTTTTGGGGCGACTTGCGAACAAGTGCGGGATGTTTTATTAAACACCCGGTACGACTGTTTAATTGTCGATACTTTTCCTCGCGGGTTGGGTGGTGAGTTGGCAGATATTTTGCCCCAGTTAAAGCACATTCCCCGAATTTTAGTTCACCGCGATATCACCCCAGCTTATATTCACCGTTTTGAGTTGCGTTCTTTTGTTAAAGAAAACTTTGATGCGGTTATTGTGCCGGGAGATGGAGAAGATTCGCCGCTAGCAGATTTACCAATTGTCTATTACACCAGTCCCTGGTTAATTCGCAATGCTGAGGAACTGCCAGATAGAAAAAAGGCGCGATCGCTACTTGGTCTTGATGCTTTGTGTCATAAACCTGGCGATTGTAAGTCGCAGCTACACAAACAAACCCCACCAGCGGAGGTTAGAAAAAAGATTATCCTTGTCTGTGCCGCTGGACAAGCTTCCGAATTATCTTTCTTTGGTAAGTTATCAACTCACCTAGATGCAGCGTTTCCAGAGGCAACGGTGCGTGTCTTAGCACCCGTCTGTCCAGAGGGATGTCCGCCGCAGTTCTGGGTGTCTCATTCGCCAGGAATTGAATGCCTCCCAGCTGCTGATGTCGTTGTTGGCGGCGCTGGTTATAACACGGTTCATGAATGTGCTGCGGTAGGCGTCCCGTTAGTTGCTTTTGCTTTTAAGCGACTATATGACCGTCAAAAGGTTAGGGCTTTGCGATGCGCCTACTGTGTTGAAGAGATTGAGGACGCGATCGCGACTGTGGCAATGCTGCAAAATCAGGTATCCAATCGCCCTGCGGATTATCCTAATGGTGCTGTAGAGGCAGTACGGCTAATTGAGAAACAATTTACCTGAACGCACAGATTTCCATTATAAAAATATACTATCAAAAAATCATTTGTACAAGCTGCTTTAGGTAATTTAAAGCCTAAAAAAGCCTTAGCAAAAGATTGTTAAATTCAATTCTTAAGCAACCAGTTCTGCTTGTTAGACAACTAAGTATAAAGCTATTAAGTATCGCTGTATACATTTATTTGATAATTCTTAAGTTAGATGAAGTTTCTGGCAGTTGTAGCAAACTGGGTACTAAATAACCATAAACCATTAACAACCATGAAAACTAACGAAGCAACCAATCGTGGGGCTACCACTGAGCAAGGTGAAAGTAAACAGGAGCTTAATCAAAAAACCTCTAAGCAATTTCTTATCAGCACGACAATCGGAGTATTAACAATTCTCGTGGTTGCTGCAAGTTATTATTTCGGACTCATGGGATCTTAATGCTACTGAGGAAGGTGGATTAAATCACGTACACTCATCCCCATTCTGTAGGGGATGGCAGCGCCATCTCCCTATGCAAAATGGGAGGTTAATTAAATCCCCGTTCCTTATTCAATGGAAGCGCTTGTTGCTTCTCGTTCCAAGCTCAGCTTGGGAACGAGCAATTTAGCCGCAGCTTTCCAACTCGCTAAATCGGCAAAAGAGCGATCGCGATAAACTCCATATCGCTCCTGCTTATTGCGAATCCGAGTCGGCAGTTCCGGCAAAATTCCGAAATTAGGCGGCATTGGTTGAAAATGCTTTGATGACGCCGAACTAATAAATTCAAACAACGCCCCCATCATCGTCGTTCCTGGTAGCGTTAGCGGATCTTTGCCTAAAGCCAGCCGCGCCGCATTCGTCCCTGCCAGCCAGCCACCCGCCGCCGCTGCCGTATAGCCCTCAGTCCCCACCAACTGTCCCGCCGCAAGCAACGTGGCGCGTTTGTGGAATTGCAAAGAAGGTTTTAACAGTTGGGGCGCATTAATAAACGTGTTGCGGTGCATCACGCCCAGCCGCACAAACTCAGCATTTTCCAACCCTGGAATCAGCTGAAACACTCTCTTTTGTTCGCCCCAGCGCAAATTCGTCTGAAATCCTACCAGATTCCACAACTGCCCCACCTTATCTTCTTGACGCAACTGCACCACCGCATAAGGACGTTGCGACTGATTTTCTGGAGCGCGGAAATCGCCTTTACGGGCATCAAACAGTCCCACCGGCTTCAACGGGCCATAACGCATCGTATCTTCCCCCCGCTGCGCCAGTTCTTCAATCGGCAGACAAGCTTCAAAAAACTTAGCCGTTTCCCGCTCAAAGTCTTTCAGTTCCGTTTGTTCAGCCTTACAAAGTTCCTGCCTAAAGTGGAGATATTGCTCCCGATTCATCGGGCAATTGAGATAAGCCGCGTCTCCCTTGTCGTAACGAGAAGCCAAGAAAGCCACATCCCGGTTAATCGATTCTCCCACCACAATCGGGCTGGCGGCATCGAAAAAGCTCATGTATTCCATGCCCGTGAACTGCTGCAAATCTTCAGCCAGATCGGGACTGGTTAGCGGGCCACTGGTGAGGACGACAATGCCTTCTGTGGGGATTTGGCGCAATTCACCGCGTCGTAACTCAATCAGGGGATGATTCGCGAGGATTTCTGTCAATTCGCGGCTAAATACGCCCCTATCCACCGCCAAGGCACCCCCAGCGGGAACCGCGTGTTCGTCGGCTTTACTAATAATCATTGAGCCAAGACGACGTAATTCTTCATGCAAAAGACCGGCTGCGCGATCGCTCGACATTGCCCCAAAGGAATTACTGCACACCAATTCTGCCAGGTGTTCGGAGTGATGGGCGGGGCTAAACCGTAACGGTCGCATTTCGTGCAGCACCACTGGCACACCCGCATTCGCAATTTGCCACGCCGCTTCCGTCCCCGCTAAACCACCACCTATCACCTGAATCGGCTGTTTTTCCATTGTTCTTATTCCTTTGCTAATGGCTAATGAGAGTGATGAGTTACAAGAAAATTCTTGAATTCACAACTCATAACTCAGACACGATTCATCGCGTCTCCCTTAAAAATTTTTACCAATTACCAATTACCGTTTACTCAATTATTTGAATCAAACCTTCAACAACTGCGCGAGATTTCCTGGCACTGGCAATAGAATGCTCACTAAAAGCGCCAAAACTAACAATCCCCAGAGATCGCGCTTGTTGTCAAGTTCGCTCACATCATTCAGCGCCGGTTCATCAGAAACTGGCATCAAGAATAAGAATATTGCCCAAATAAACAAATCTGGCTGAACTAAAGACAATCCCAGCATCAACAGTCTGCTAATTTGACCAATCATCGCCCCATTTCGTTGTCCAAACATGGCATGGACAATGTGACCGCCATCCAGATGTCCTACCGGCATCAACTTAAACGCTGTCCAGATAAAACCGATATAAGCCGCCACTCCCACTGGGTGAAGCTTGATTGCCATGTTTGCTGTCAGTTCAGATCCCAGAGCCCATTTACTTAGCAAAGTTAATAACAGGGAAAACCGGGGATTCAAAGAAGTGAAGTTTAAGATACTCGACTGCTCCGACACAGCAACCACATCCGAGTGGGCTAATCCCCAAAACAATAGCGGTAACGTCACCAAAAAACCAGCGACGGAACTAGCAATGCCCAAATCGAATAACGCTTTGCGACTGGGTACGGGCGATCGCCGCCCAATGAACGCTCCAAATGTGCCCAAGAAAAAAGGAACGGGGATAAAGTAAGGCAGCGTGGTGCGAATTTTGTAATATTGGGCACTCAGGTAATGACCGAGTTCGTGGATGCCTAAGATAGCCACCAATGCCAAAGCATAGGGCAGTCCTTTTAACAGCAAAGCTGGGTTAGATTGCAGTGCGGCGTTAGAAACTTCTGAAATTTCCACCCCAACTAAAGTAGTGGTAAACAAAGTTACAAGCAGCAGCCCTAAGGCTAAAGCCGGTCGTTTTAAAGGTTCGGTTTGCTGCTGTGCCTGCGAGTGAGCTTGGGGATTGGGAACCAGTGCGAAGAACGGACTCCCATTCAAACCTTCTTGAAAGACAACAAAGAAGCGATCGCCAAATAATTTCTCAATATTCTCCCGAATTGTCTGGTACGCCACCTCCGGATTCGTTCGCAACTTGCCGCGACAAATTACCGCTTGGGGTCGGTAATCGATGTTCTGGAGGTAATAGATAGACCAGGGAAAGCAATTGCGAAGATTCGTTTCTTCCGTTTTATCAATCGGACGGACAGTACTTCCTGCGTCGCTAGCAGAAACAGGCTGTACCTCAGATGGATTCTGAGCTTGTTCCGCCACCATTTCTTGCGGTTTTGGCGGCGGGGTAAAATCTCGACGCCCCCACTGAATCAGCAGCCAGTACAATATCGGGCAAATGATAAACGGGGCAATCTCCAAAGCTGGCGGCATTCGCTTATCTTCACCGTAGACCAAAATCCAGGCACTCCAAATGAATGCCGGTGTCATCATCACCATCCACAAAAGCCAGATTGGGGTTCGGGTGATGCTGGCAACACTGCGCTTCACGATGAAGTAAGTAAACAGTCCTAGTAACAGTAGGAGCAACCAGAGTTCCATGATCTAAATCTGAATTGGTCTACAGGAGAATTAACTGGCTAGCAATTAGCCATTCCAGATTGGCAATTAACGTGCCAGCCAATTGCTTAAAAGAGCAAAGTGCAAGCAGATTCTCCAGAATACAGCGCCACCATCCCGACTTATAACCCCTCGAAGGAACAGCCGCATCCAGCACGTAAAACTTTAACGGGCTATCCTTGACACCATCCTTAACACCATTTGTGCATCTCCACCCAATCGGGACACATCGGATGGAACACCCCATTCCATTGTAGAAAACCCAGGGGATATCCCGACCGATTGTTTTGAAGGTTTGCCGAAAACAAAGTCGAGAGTCGCTAGATGTCGCTAGATTTTATTGATTCTTTGCGACCGATTCTCTCTCACCCCTTCACTTTGGATTTTGGGCTAGAAGATAAACCACGAATACCGTTCCCGCATCTACCTCTGAATGGAAGCTAATCGTGCCGCCATGCATCTCCACCAACTGGCGAGTTAAAGCCAATCCCAACCCAGTCCCTTCGTGCTGCCGATGCAGAGAGCTATCAATTTGTTGAAACGCCTCAAACAAAAGATGCTGTTTCTCCATCGGAATCCCAATTCCCGTGTCTGCCACCTCAATCATCGCCTGGTTACTTTCACACTGCATCCGCAGCCATACCTCACCCCCTGGTGGTGTGAACTTTACCGCATTCGAGAGTAGATTCAGCAAGATTTGCCGCACGCGCCGTTCATCCCCCCAAAATTCATCGGCGGGAGGCAACTCAGCGAAATCCCCTGTTAGCTTCACCTGTTGGACTTGAGCCTTTTCTTGCAGCAGTTCCAAACTTTCAATCCCTACCTGACGCAGAGAAAACTGACTGAGGGTTAAAGACGCCTTACCGGATTCAATCTTAGATAAATCGAGAATATCGTTAATCAGCTGCAACAGGTGCTGTCCGCTATTGTGAATAATCTTGAGATATTCTTTCTGTTTTCCGCTCAGTTCGCCAAAATACGGTTGCATTAAAGCGGAGGACATCCCAATCACAGATGTGAGCGGTGTCCGCAATTCATGACTCATGGTTGCTAGAAACTCAGTTTTCGCCTGAGAAGCTGCATTCGCAGCAGTCAAGGCATCTTGCAACTGCTCGGTTCTCAGAGATAGCGCCTGCTTCGTCTCCACTAGCTCCGTAATTTCACGGAAAGTCCCCAAGCAAGCATAAACCTCACCATTAGAGTGCTTCAACGGCACTCTGGAAGTGTCGAAGTGGTGAATCCCATCTGGGAAAACTAGGGTTTCCTGTTCGTGTAGCGTTTCTCCCGATTCAAAAACCCGCAAATTTTGTTTGGCAAACGACTTAGCAATCAGAGGCGGGAAGCATTCTAGAATCGACCGATCCTGAACGGCATATCGGTTGTCAAACCCCATCCTTTGAGCAAAAGCATGATTGCAAAAGCGCAGACGGAGATTCTCGCGCTCGACCACAAAAATGTAGTCTGGGTGAGCATCAAAGAAACTTTCCAGCTCAGCGGTGCGTTCTCGTACCAAGGCTTCTAGGGTTTGGTTTTGCGCCTGAATTTGTTGGTAAAGGGTTGCTTGGTAGATAGCGATCGCTAGTTGGTCGGCAACGGTCGTGATAAATCTTAACTCCGACTCGTGCCAGTAACGGGGAAATTGATCCTGAGCGAAGGTTAAGCAGCCCCAAATCTTTTGCTGTCGGTGAATTGGCACCATTAACCAAGCGCCCGGATATTTTGCCGCCAAAGAGCGATTCATCGGGTCATCCACTAAGCGCGTATCGCTCACCTGGACAACCTGTAGATTTCGCAGCGTTCTGGAACAACAGTTTTTTTGATCGGGAACGATCAAGTTCATGGCTGTGAGGATATCAGCATGAGCGCGATATTCAGTCAGCGGCTTCCAACACTGCTGTTCCTCTAAATACTGAAAAATCAAACATCGATCTGCCACCAAAAGATGACCCAGTTCCAGCGTCACCGTTTCAAAGATATGGGACAGTTCTAAAGAAGCCCGGATTTGGGCAACCAGCCGATTTAATAGCGCCGCATGAGTAATTCGTTCCTCCGCTTGCTGGTAAAGCGTCGCCAGGTTGTGTCCTCGCTCTACCAATTGCAGCGCCAGATGCAGTAATTGCCGCTCTCCCGGTTGCCACTCCCGCTTCTCATCCCATTGCTCAAGCAGTAGCAAACCAACCAGTCCAGACGCACCGTGTAGAGATGCCATCTCTCGCGGCTCGATTTTCTGCGGGTGTGTATGCAACCAGGTCAAAAAGATAGATTCGGCAGCCGTTGAGCCAATGTTTCGCTCAGTTGCCCAAGGATTGCCCTGATGATGTTTGAGAAGGCACTGTTCGATGTTTGCCCATTCAGGATCGTGAGTTTGCCGAGCCGAAAGGGGGATAGATGAATCGTGGGCGATCGCACTCCACAAGGTACGCTCATCTTTGGCGCTATAGAACGCAATTAAACACCGACTAACCCCAAAAGTCTCTTGAATCAACACCGCCGAACGCTGCAAAATTACCTGCGCTCCCTGGCTTGACCAGCTAATTCGTAGCAGTTCTTGGAGTAACTTTTCTGGCTGTTGCCAACTCGGCACTACAGCCTGGGGAATGGGGGGTTGGACAAGGTGCGCCTGGATTCCCGGCTCCCTCAACAAGGCGGTTTTAATCTGAATGTCGGTTGTAGGATTGCCGATTAAACTCGCCCCAGCACTGCTACAAGCATTTGTATCTGCTTTTTCTGGAGTCTGAGTGCTAATTTGACTGGTTAAGATAGCACTCACCAGCGTTGATGTGAATTCGCTCTGCAAAGCTGGGAGATTGGGTTGAGGGAACCAATCGGCAATGGCTCGCTCGAAAAGAGGGGAGATTTCTGGGGTTAAGTGCAACCCGCGAGAAATTTCGGCGCAAATACTGCCCACAATCGCCGGATCGAAGCCAAAACACAGCTCGTAAGGATTGGCGTTTAGTTCAGAATTCTCAGTGGTTTTGTAGCTGTGCAACATCACATTGAAGCGATCGCCCAGTCCCAAAATTACCAACGAGGGCACCTTGCTTTGAGTCTCTGGAGTTGAGCTAAGGGTTCGAGTTAACTTCCGCAGCTTCAACGAACAAGGCAACCATCTGTGTTGATTCTCACATTTATTCTCGCAATGGGTTGCTGATGGCTTCCCCATTGCCAGATTCAAAAAACAGTTGGGCGGGGTCAGTAGCTCCGGCAAGCCCAAAGCACCTGCTTCTGGGGATGCATACCCGCACCGCGCTCCTTTTGATTGTCTCTCCGGGCACAGGTCGCTCGGAGTAAAGTCAGACTTACCCCCGGCGATGAGTACCACTCTGGAATCTGGTTGTGAAGCTAAAAACTTCAGCAATGAGTGGGCAACAGATAAAACTGTTGACCGACTGATAGAGTATCTAAGATCGTTTGCCAGGAAAACCATGAGCGCGATCGCTATATTTAGGGGTAAAAACTCTCACCAGTGGTAGGCGTGCCTTAAAAATTAAGCAATCGCATGGGCCCGTGCGATCGCAGTTAAAACTCACTCAGCCTCAGATTTTTCTAGAATCTATTTCCACTCAAGCCGAGCATTGCTTGATTCCCAATTTACACTGCTCTTTCATTGTGGAATCAAACTTACTGCACTCGCTTCGGTAAATGCACTATTAAGTTTTATCTAGATTTTCTTTTTTTGCGATTTTGGTATTACTCACAACAGAAATAAAAAAACTGAAGGCTGTTATTATCAGCCGTTAGGCGATATCCGTTAATGTTTATAGTCGTTGTGTTCGGTGCCAAGCACGGACTAAGCACTAAGCAAGAATTCTCTCAATCCATCTGCCCCTGAAGCACCTGTGCCTCTTCAGTTCCTCAGTCCTAACTCCTAACTCCTCAGCCCTCAGCCCTAACTCCTGAGCCCTCAGCCCTCAGTCCTCAGTCCTAACTCCTCAGTCCTCAGTCCTAACTCCTCAGTCCTCAGTCCTCAGCCCTGACTCCTGAATCAAGCCGCATCCGCAAGGACCGCATTAGCGGTTAACACCTCCAACGCCGTTTTGTATTGCTGGTCTGCTTCCGTACCCACCTGGTCAAGCGTAATTGGCTCCAGAGGCACTTCCCGATCTGGCGTAATGCCTAGCTTGTTAATATCGTGATGGTTTGGCGTTTCGTACTTGGCAACCGTCACCGCCAATCCTGACCCATCTGAGAGGTCAAACAAAGATTGAATTAAGCCTTTGCCAAAAGTTCGAGCGCCTACCAATTGGGCACGACCATTGTCTTGAAGTGCCCCAGCCAGAATCTCGCTAGCACTGGCGCTTCCCTGATTCACTAAAACAACGAGAGGAGCGTGGGTAAGAGCTGGTGCAGACGCCTCAAAACTGCCCAGAATGCCTTGTCGGTTGACCGTATAGACAATCGTGCCTTCATCCAACCACATCCGCGCAATCTCAATGCCTGCCTGCAAAAGCCCTCCTGGATTATTTCTCAAATCGAGCAGATAAGCTTGTGCCCCTTGTTTCTCCAACTTGGTGACGGCATTCGCCAGCTCAGTTGGGGCATTGGCACTAAACTGACTCAGGCGAATGTAACCCACCGGGAGGCGAGAACTGCTGGAATCTAAGACTGCATAAACGGGGTTGAGGGCAATTCGCGATCGCACTAGCGTAATTTCTTCAGGCGTTTTTGTCTCCCGTTGCATCAGGAGCCTCACCTCTGTGCCCGCAGCGCCTCGCATCCTTGCGGCGGCTTCATCGAGGGTCAGTTGGGCACTCTGGATGCCATCAATTTCCAGGATGCGATCGCGCGATCGGATTCCCGCCTTCGCAGCAGGCGAACCGTCAATTGGTGCCACCACTTGCAACTCGCCCGTTTCGGCATCAAGGGCAATTTGCAGTCCCACCCCTTGAAGCTCTCCGGAAGTATTCACCTGTAAACTTCGGTACTGGTCGGGTTTTAAAAACCGCGTGAACGGATCTTCCAGAGTTTTGAGCATATTTTGAATTGCCGTGTAAGTTGCGTCGCGATTAGACAGAGGCTGCTTGATCGCCTTCTGACGAGCCATCCACCAGTTTTGTTGATTGAAACTGTCATCCACGTAAGCATAGTTGACAATTCGCCATGCTTCCGATAGAAGCTGCTGTTCCTCCGTTAAAGCGATCGCTGGCGAAGTCCACCAACTTAACGTAAAGATAGTTTGTATGATTAGTACGAATACAACCCTTAACACTCGTTTGTGCATGACACAGAATCCCCCTTTCGGGCTATGTTACATTTTTTGTAGAGGCTACGCCTAGACTTCTCTCTATCGCGGTGTCTACCGATCCCCATTGCAGCTTCATGCCCCCGAAAAGAGCGGAAAACTGTCTCATGGGGTTGGCTCGTGTCAAAAACAGCAATAAATTTTTAGGAACTCTGGGTTCATGTTTTCTAAGCAGGTAACTGATTCAAAAGCCTACAACTGGTTTGAGGAGCGTCTGGAGATTCAGGCGCTTGCCGATGACGTCAGCAGCAAGTATGTGCCTCCCCACGTAAATATCTTCTACTGCCTGGGTGGAATTACACTGACTTGCTTTTTGATCCAGTTTGCCACTGGATTCGCCATGACGTTTTACTACAAGCCGACCGTCACCGAGGCTTTTTCCTCCATCCAGTACCTGATGACGGACGTCAACTTCGGTTGGCTGATTCGCTCCATCCACCGCTGGTCTGCCAGCATGATGGTGCTGATGATGATTTTGCACACCTTTCGGGTTTACCTCACCGGCGGTTTCAAAAAGCCCCGCGAGTTGACCTGGGTGACGGGTGTGACTCTGGCTGTGATCACCGTTTCTTTCGGCGTCACCGGCTATTCACTTCCTTGGGATCAGGTTGGTTACTGGGCCGTTAAGATTGTCTCTGGCGTCCCTGCTGCGATTCCCTTGGTCGGCGATCAAATCGTCGAGCTGATGCGCGGGAGTTCCAGCGTTGGACAAGCCACTCTGACACGCTTCTACAGCCTGCATACCTTTGTGCTGCCCTGGCTGATTGCCGTCTTCATGTTGCTACACTTCTTGATGATTCGCAAGCAAGGCATCTCTGGCCCATTGTAAAAAGTACTGAGTGCTGTAGAGACGGGATATCTTCCGTCCCTACAGCAGGGCAGGAGATATCCAGCCCCTGTCCAACGCCCAATGGGGAGAGGAGAGAAAGTGGGAAAGTCATTTTTCTTCCCTGCATCATCTATCCCCTATTACCCCCTGACCACTTTGCCTCTTGCTTAGATCAAAGCTTTCAAAACGCATAGGAGAACACATACAACAATGGGAACCCAAAAAAAGCCGGATCTAACCGATCCGCAGTTACGTGAAAAACTTGCCAAAGGCATGGGTCATAACTACTATGGCGAACCCGCTTGGCCCAACGACCTACTCTACATTTTCCCTGTAGTAATTATGGGGACGATTGCACTGTGTACGGGTCTGGCTGTGCTTGACCCAGCGATGATTGGCGAACCGGCAAACCCCTTTGCTACCCCTCTGGAAATTCTCCCAGAATGGTACTTCTGGCCTGTTTTCCAAATTCTGCGGATTCTACCCAATAAACTGCTGGGTATCGCCTGCATGGCAGGGATTCCTTTGGGCTTGATTCTCGTTCCCTTCATTGAGAACGTTAACAAATTCCAAAATCCCTTCCGTCGCCCAGTGGCCACGGCGGTTTTCCTGTTTGGAACCTTCTTTACCCTCTGGTTGGGTATCGGTGCCACCTTCCCCATTGACAAATCTCTGACATTGGGTCTGTTTTAAGACAATCATTTGTTACCTTTGACGCCTGTGGGTTTCAAAAGCAGTGCTTTTGTGCTGCTTTTGAAGCATCTACGGGCGTTAAGTATTATCTGGTCGCTTCCGAAAAAGCAAAGTATAAAAGAACATAGGATGTAGCTGCCTGAACCAAACTCCAGCCCCAACGCAACATTAAGTGGTTAAACTCGACTCATGGCAAAGACAGCGCTAATTACAGGAATCACTGGGCAAGACGGCTACTATCTCAGCCGTTTACTTTTGGAACGGGGTTATCGGGTGGCTGGGTTGGTACCGCTGCACCGCCAATCCAGTCTGGCTAAACTGGGTTCCCTCGCCAGCCAGATTGAGGTTTGTGCGGTTGACATGAGGGATAGCGCGACTCTGTTGGAAGTAGTGGAACAACTACAGCCTCAAGAAATTTATAATTTAGCCGCTCCCAGTTTCGTCCCAGATTCGTGGCAAGACCCGCTGGGAACGCTGGACTTGGTAACGGGTACGGCGACCAGGCTGTTAGATGCAGTGCGTCTGGCTGGATTGAACACGCGGTTTTATCAAGCCAGCAGTTCCGAGATGTTTGGGCAGGTGGATCGGTCGCCTCAAGATGAGAATACGCCTTTTCGTCCGATGAACCCTTACGCAGCGGCAAAGTTGCACGCCCATTGGACGATGGTACATCACCGACAGCGCTACGGTTGGTTTGCCTGTAGCGGTATTTTATACAACCACGAGTCATCGAGACGACCTCCAAATTTTGTCACGCGGAAGGTGTCTTTAGCGGCAGCATCGATTAAATTGGGATTAAGCGATCGCCTGGAAATGGGCAACCTGGACGCCAAACGTGACTGGGGTTATGCTGGCGATCATGTGGAAGCAATGTGGCGGATGTTGCAGGCAGATGAACCGGAAGACTACGTGATTGGGACGGGTCAGTTACACAGCGTTCGGGAATTGGTGGCGACTGCTTTTGAGTGTGTGGGGCTAGATTGGACTCGTTATGTCGTTGTCGATCCCAAGTTTCTGCGATCGGATGAACATTTCTATCTGGTAGCAAATCCAGAGAAAGCCAAGCGCCAACTCAACTGGGAACCGCAAGTTAGCTTCGAGGGTCTTTTGGAAAAAATGGTGTTGAAGGACTTGGAACGTTTACAAAGTGCTGAGGTGCCGTCCATCGCCCAGATGGAACAAAACTCCTAAAATTCATGGGTATTGAAGTGGGAGAAAAGATAGATTATTTAGAGCCGACTGTTAAACCAGTCGCAAACCATATATTTATTTTTCTGGAAGTTTTTGGATGCGAAGGGGGCATCCAATCCTACGTTAAGGATATTTTGGAGTCTTATACCTCATTGGGAAATCAAGCCAAAGGCGAGGTATTTTTGCTACGGGATGGCGTTGGCTGCCCAAATCCCTTTGAGGGAAAAAACCTCAAATTTCATTATCTCAAAAACCAAAATCCCCAAAAGGGACGCTTAAGGCTAGCAACTTCACTGCTAGCTTGTCTGTTACAACGCCGTCCCCACCATGTTTTTTGTGGTCATATTAATCTGTCACCCTTGGTAAGGCTGCTGTGTCAGCCGCTGGGGATTCCCTATACGGTGCTGACTTACGGAAAAGAATTTTGGGAACCCTTAGCCAATCAAGAACGAAGGGCACTCAAGCAGGCGGAGGGAATTTGGACAATTAGTCGCTATAGCCGCGATCGCGCCTGCGCGGTGAATGACCTAGACCCCAAGAAAGTGCAAATGCTACCCTGTGCGGTGGATGGGAATTACTTTACTCCAGGCCCGAAGCCACCCGCATTGATCGAACGGTATAATCTTGGCGGTGCCAAAGTTTTGATGACTGTAGCGCGGCTGTGGTCGGGCGATATCTACAAAGGCGTAGACGTTACCATTCGAGCCATCCCTGCGATCGCCCAAGTATTTCCAGAAGTCAAATATTTGGTGATCGGTCGTGGCGACGATCAACCCCGACTGGCACAGCTTGCCAAAGATTTAGGAGTTGCCGACCGGGTTGTCTTTGCCGGGTTCGTTCCCACCGAAGACCTGGTAGACCATTACCGCGTCGCTGATGCTTACATCATGCCTTCCCAAGAAGGCTTCGGCATTGTCTATTTAGAGGCGATGGCTTGTGGCATCCCCGTCCTATCCGGTAACGATGATGGCTCCGCCGATCCCCTTCAGGATGGACGTTTAGGCTGGCGCGTCCCCCATCGCAATCCAGAAGCCGTGGCAAATGCCTGTATTGAAATCCTCAAAGGGGACGACCAGCGCTGCGACCCTCAGTGGTTGCGAGAACAAAGCCTCGCTTTGTTTGGCAAAGATGCCCTTGCCCAGCAGTTAAAACAGCTGCTTGTTTGAATTGAATGCGATTAGGCACGTTTGAAAATCAATACTGAACGGCCTCTGTTCTCAGAGAGAATCGATTCTGATTTAGGATGGAAGTAGTCCATACTACCTTGCTTTTGTTGGAGACTGCCGTGAACCAGAACAGCCCCAATCCCTTTCAATTCAAGCTTTCTGGCGTCGGCTCTTGGCTTACCCTGGTGCTAATCATTTGGTTGCTAGGGTCGATTGGGCTTGGCTGGTTGGTGAAATCTTTTCTGATTCTGATAGGTTTAATCCTCGTCGCACCAGTCCTTGCTTTCCTAGGCTTTCGCTGGTGGTTGCAACGCAACCTCATTGCCGACCAATGTCCCGTCTGTAGCTATGAATTTACAGCTTTGAATCGAACCGAGTGCCAGTGCCCCAATTGCGGCGAGTCGCTCAAAATCGAACAGGGACACTTTAACCGTTTGACGCCTCCCGGAACGATTGACGTTGAAGCCGTTGAGGTATCCGCCCGCTCTCTGGAAGACTAGAAAAAAATCAAGTGATTCGTCACTCGTTTTTGATTAATTACGACTGACGAATGACCGATTATTTATTCTGTCCAGTAATCGACAGAGTATAAGGATGGGTGCCACCCGCGCGATCGCCGACATAAACGTTATAATCCCCCCGAAGCCAAACTCCTGAAATCTCCGGCTTATCTCCAGAAACACTATCTGCCAACACGCAGAATCGTCCTCCTGGGCCATCAACCAGAAGCGTAGGCTCGCCACTGCTTTGGATACTCAGGCGCAAGTAATCGATCCGATCTGCCGTTACCCGAACAACTTGATTCGGGGTTTGGGAGATATAACCGCAATTACTACTTGTTTGACCGCCAGAAGCTCCGTTAAGGACGACCGGATCGTTCGACAACTTCGACGACAGTTCTAACACTGGGGCATCACTACGAGCCGCCCCAGCGCCTGTTAAGATTAACGCCAAGGTTGTGGGAATAACTATCCA
>NZ_JACJOQ010000647.1:0-4438 GCF_014695635.1 Coleofasciculus sp. FACHB-712
AACGATAATGCGATCGCCACTTCTTCTAAGTCTAATAATCGGTGTAGCCAGTAGTGTTCTAAGCGTCTCTATTCCTAACTCCCCGTTCCTGGCGGCTGAAACCACTACTCCGAATCAAAGGCTACTCAATCAACCTCAACAAGTCTCACCACAAGTTGCGCTGACACTCGAACGGACAGCCTGTTTTGGCTTTTGCCCCATTTATAAGCTCACTGTTTATGGCAATGGCAAGGTGGTTTACGAGGGCAAACGGTTTGTGAAAGTGACTGGCACCCGAACAACAACTATCAGTAAAACAGCAGCGAGAAAGCTCATTGCAGACTTTCAAAAGCTCAATTACTTCAAGCTTCAAGACAGCTATACAGGTGGACACACCGATGCACCTTCTGCCATCACCTCATTGACAATCGGCAAGAAACAAAAAACAGTACACCATTACCTTCCTTCACCTGATGCACCGACTCAACTAACAGAATTGGAAAATAAAATCGATACCGTAGTGAATTCTAAGCAGTGGATTGGAACAGATGCTGAACGCGCCCCACGGGGAACTACGAAGTAATTAAATTGGCATCCCGCGCAACTTGCCGGAGGCATCTCGCTCTTGCTCAATTGCTACAAAACTTTGCCCCATCGATAGTCGCAATCAGGCAATTCAAGAATCCATAAAATAGTCCTAAACAGACGGTGGCTGCGCTAGTATGATGCACAAGGAAGTTGCGTGTTAACTGAGGTAGAAGCCGAACGCAACAGAGCGATCGCAGCTAGAGTATAGGGCAGCACAACTGGCAGAACGGTTAAGAGCTGCGGGTCTCGATCCAGATACGTGCCAGATACGTGAAGTTATCCCGCTAAGGGTTCGTTCATTTTGATTATCTAAGGTTTCCCAATGTCAAAATCTCCCTCCATTATCAATGCTGATACGAGTCGATCGGTTACTCCAGAACTTCTGAAAGGTTTGGAAGGTTTCCTTGCCTTTATCGATAACGGAACAGATATCGAGGCAGTTTTTGATATTGCTGCTGCCTTAGCCAAGCATAAAGTTTCTGCTGCCGCGATTACCTATCTCAAGTCCCATCCTGAAATCGCTCAACTTTTTGAAGAACAATATATTGCACCGACTCCCAATTTAGAAGCGTTACTCAAGCTGCCTGAAGATTCGTTAGGCTTTGCCTATGCCTCTCATATGCGAGCAGCCAACCTCGATCCAGAGTTTTATCGCCAAGTCGAACTTCAAGATGACACAAGCTATTTAGCACTGCGTATGCGACAAACTCATGATATTTGGCATACCGTGACAGGATTTGGCACCGATCCTGTTGGAGAGATTGGACTGCAAGCATTTACGCTCGCGCAAAATCGCTCTCCCCTTGCAGTGATGTTGATTGCCGCAATCACCCTGAATACGATCAAGATGAACAGCGATTTAAACCCGCTTGTACGTCTCATTCAGCAGAGCTACGATTTGGGGGATCGGGCAAAACCCTTTCTAGGGCAGAAGTGGGAAGAGGCTTGGGAAAAACCACTAGCAGACTGGAGAGCGGAGCTAAATGTCACTCCTTTTCGCCATGTTTGAGCAGAGTTAGCGGTTGTTTAATCTGCCACGTTTGAGCCTGGGATTCCAGCAAAGACTGATGGTAATTTGTCCACGTAGAGTGATGCCCGACACTCAAAAAAGTCGTCCCTTTCGCGTGTAAATTCGGAGTACACGCGAATCGGTGGCTGCGGCTATCAAGCGATCGCGCTAGGTGAATCGCCACTACTAATCCTTATCTTCTCCATCCTTCTCCTCTTGTCCATCCTTCTCCTCATCGTCATTTTGATCGGATGAGCCAGTGGTCTCTTGCCCCTCGTTATCGTCATCATCAGCCTGATTACCCTGGTTGGATTCTTTTTCCGATTCTTGTACAGGTTCGGAATTTTTAGCGGCTTCACCACAACCAATCAGAACGATATTCCCTGCGAACATCACAAACAGACCCAAGCAAAAAGCACTAAAAGATTTATTCCACAACGGTATCATTTGGGATTTAGATTCTCCATCAATACGATTCATATCTTTTTAAACTTTAGCGAACTGCACGGGATTTAAACCTTAGATTTGATATGTCTATGGTCATGGATTGGCTTATCTCCGGACTTGAGCTTGCCAGCTTCCATTGCATTGGCTATTTCAATCAGCAGGTATTTTTGCACAAATGGGATGCTTCCGCCGAGCGCCCTAAAATATCAGGTAGTCGATGGAAGTTCCAACAACTCCGGTTGTTCTTCGACAAGAGCTAGGGGTTGTTTAAGCTGCCAAGTCCTATCCTGGGAGAGTTCCAGCAATGACTGATGATAATTTGCCAACGTAGCACGATGTCCCACACTTAAGAAAGTAGTCCCTTTTGCCTGCAAATGTTGATACAACCGTTCCTCGTTATCCAAATCTAGGGCGCTAGTTGCTTCATCTAGGATGGCGTAGTTGGGTTTGTTCAGCAGCAACCGGGCGAAAGTTAGCCGTTGTTGTTCGCCCAAAGAGAGGACATCTGCCCAATCCTCCTGGGCATCAAAACCGCCAAATCTTTCCTCTAAACCTGCTAAATTAACCTGTTCCAGCACTTGCTTTAAGTGTTCGTCGTCAACCTCAAGATGCGTGTTGGGATACAGCAATTGATCGCGCAGAGTACCAAGCACCATGTAGGGACGTTGCGGCAAAAATAGGATCTCGTCGGATTCAGGACGAACAATTTTCCCTGTACCAGAATCCCACAAACCTGCGATCGCTCTCAGCAGTGAACTCTTACCGCAACCACTTGGCCCCATCACCAAAAGTCCCTGTGCAGCAGGTAACTCTATGGACAAATCTTCTACTAATGTGCGCTGATAATTGGGAGTTTGCAGGCTGAGATGTTCGACTGCCAGCCGATCTGCTGATACCGTCTGAATCCTGGGTTGCTCATCGGATGCCCGATCTGCCTCTGCCTGTTCTAAAAACTGGGCAAAGGTATAAAGACGATTAATCCCAGCGCCAAAAGTGGTCAATTGCTGGAAGCGGGCAACGACAACATTGAGCGAGAAAAAGACGCGGACAAAAGCCCCCTGTGCCTCAGAAACTTTACCCACCTCCATTTCCCCGGCAAAAATCGCGGGTGCGACAACTAGGGCAGGCAGGACGAAGGGGATGAACTCATAAGCGTTGGTGAGAACATTTAAGTTTAATTCCCAAACCAGCAGGCGTTTGACGTTCTCAAACACATCGAGGAACCGATGCTTAACTTGGTTTGACTCCTGTTCTTCCCCTCGATAGAATGCGATCGCTTCCGCATTCTCCCGAATCCGCACCAAACCAAAGCGGAGATTCGCTTCTCTCTTCAATTGTTCAAAGTTGAGTCGGACAAGCGGCTTACCAAATACAAAAGTTGTTACTACTGTCCCAATTAGGGCATACAGCACCAGAAACAACACCAGGGGTTTAGAAATGCCCCAGAGTACGCTGCTGAAGGCGATCGTTGACAGCACAGACTGCACCAACACCAGTACAAAGGTGAGAGATTCCTGGGTAAAACTCCTAACATCCTCTGCAATCCGCTGATCTGGGTTATCGATTTCAGTGCCTGAGATATGCAGATTGTAATAGGCGCGATCGCGAAAATAGTTATCCACAAACCGATGAGTCAGCCATTTCCGCCATTGTAAACTGAGGCGATCGCGCAGATAGGTATAGCCTGCGAGCAATGGTGCATAGATCACCAACACAGCGATGAAAATGATGACAGTTTCCCAGAAGCGTGGCTCATCACGGGCTGAGAGGGCTGAAATCAGCACTCCTCGCTTGTTGTTGAGAACTACACTCAATCCCGTATACGCCAGCAGTAACAGCACTACGCCCAGCAATAACCCTCTAGCTTGCCATTTTTCATCCCCTGACCAATAGGACTTAGCGATCGTCCAGAACTGCTGGACTACATTGAAATTCAATCGATCCATCGGCTTATTTTCCTTACTTTGTCTGTCAGGAGATAATGAATAAAGGCGAATCAGAGCGAAATCTGCTCAACGACTGGTGCGACTCATCTCTGGACAATTGTTAAATTATGCTACAAATTTTTAAAACGGTGAGTATCCCAGAGTATGAGATTGAGATGATTGCAATGCCCTCTCAAGGGGCAGGCGGGCAAAACGTCAATAAGGTACCAAATTCTGAGCGCAGTTGCAGCCAATCAATACAAACTTCTGTCAAATCTTCAGGTATAAAAGTGCGGAGTGCGATGCCAATTGCAGAAGCTAACTATACAAAGGCGCGAATAATAAGTTATGAAGGGGCAAGTTTAGCGGAAAACTAGCTTATTTATAGTCAGCTTGATTTGTGAATAAAGAGCATTACCGCGATCGCAGAAAACACAACCACGTCAATACATTAATCAACAATCGTTACTTTGGTACCTAACTTCACCCA
>NZ_JACJOQ010000648.1:0-2576 GCF_014695635.1 Coleofasciculus sp. FACHB-712
AACCTCAATGCTCGTACTTCTATCCAATCAAAGGATGAAATTGGGGTGCTAGCGTTGAGTTTCAATGGGATGGCAGAACAAGTCGGTAAATTGCTTCAAGGCTTAGAAGAGCGTACCCGCGAACTGGAAGTTAGTCAACACGTTACGGTTGCCGTCAGCGAGTTGTCGAAAGCGATTATAGACCCGGAAAAGCTATTGCGCGAAGCGATCGCCCTAATGCAGAATCGCTTCGGCTTGCACTACGTGCAAATTTATCTGTTAGATCAAACCACGAATCAACTCATCCGGCGGGCTGATTCTGGCAATCAGGGTATGCTTGGGCATGATGAAAGCGCCTGTCTGTCTCTTGACGATCGCAGCTTAGTCGCCCTTGCTGCCCGAAAGCAGCAAACGATCTGGGTGGATAAACAGGACAGTGCAGGGCTAGCAGGAGACTTGAAACCCATCCAAATGGGTTCTTCCGCAGTGGTGCCCTTAGTCGCTCGTGGGGCGCTACTAGGAGTGCTGGACATTCAAGACAAGGAAAGCGATCGCTTCAGTCAAACGGATCTAGAGACGTTCAACACCCTCGCCGGACAAATCGCCACGGCTTTAGAAAATGCCCGCTTGTTTGAAGAAATTCAAAAGGCTGAAACCCAATACCGAGACAAAGCTCAAGAGTTACAACAAACTCTATCTGAGTTGAGACAAACTCAAACTCAATTAATTCAAACTGAAAAAATGTCTAGTTTGGGTCAACTGGTGGCTGGAGTTGCACATGAAATTAACAATCCAGTCAACTTCATTTATGGCAACATCACTCCTGCCAATGAATATCTGGAAGATTTGCTCAAACTCTTAAAGTTGTACCAACAATGCTACCCCAATCCTACCCCGGAAATTCAAGACTATATCGAAGAAGTCGAACTCGACTTCCTGCTCCTTGATTTTCAGAAAATTCTATCTTCCATGAAGTTTGGAGCCGAACGGATTCGTCAAATTGTTCTATCTCTAAGAAACTTCTCCCGTTTAGATGAAGCGGAGATGAAAGCCGTTGACATTCATGAGGGTCTTGAGAATACGCTAGTAATTTTACAGAATCAATTAAAAGATAAGCCGGGACATCCGGAGATTCAGGTGATTAAAGAGTATGGCAACTTACCTTTAGTAGAATGCTATGCCGGACAACTGAATCAAGTGTTTATGAATTTACTTACAAATGCAATTGATTCTCTTGATGAGTTTAATCATAAACGCTCGATCGAAGAAATTAAAGGCAATCCCGCTACCATCTTAATTCGCACCAAAGTCGCAGGGAACAATCAAGTAGAAATCCGAATAATTGACAATGGTTCAGGGATTTCAACTGAGGTTCAGTCAAGACTTTTCGATCCTTTCTTCACAACGAAAAACGTTGGCAAAGGGACTGGGCTGGGTCTAGCGATTAGCTACCAAATTGTAACCGAAAAACATGGGGGACAGTTGGAGTGTACTTCAGCACCCGGTCAAGGGGCTGAGTTTGCTATCAAGATTCCAATTAGAGTTTAAGCTAACAAATCTTCATCAAGCGCGATCGCACTGACGAGAAAGTTAGAAACCTTAGCTGGATAGAATTTTAGCAACTCATTTTCTAAAAAATCCCTAAATCTACAGCATTATTTTAAAACCCGATTTCAAACTCGCTCGAAAACATATATATAGCAATCCTATTTTAGTTGTGAGACAAACCTTCAGATCCTAACTTCTTTCTCGAAGTCGGGAATCGCACCTTCACGAATCATTTTAGATTGGTATAGAAACTAATTTTTAAAAAAAGTTCCATATTTTCACGTATGGCTGAACTTAGTCAGTACACCGAAAATAGATACAGTGCGGAAAAAGGCACAAATATTATAAGCGTAGTGGATGAAAAAATGACCATCAGTAAAAATACGCAAGTTTTAAAGCCAGAATTACAGTCAGAATTAGAGCGGGAAGGATTGCTGCACCGAATCACTAACCGGATTCGTCAATCCTTGGAATTACAAGAAATTTTAATCGCAACGGTGGCAGAAGTCAGTTCGTTACTAGAAGCAGACCGAGTCATGGTCTATCGGTTTCATGCTGATGAAAGTGGAGAAGTGATTGCCGAATTTATTTATAAAAATCGCCTTCCGTCTTTAAAAGGTTTGAACTTTCCAGCGGATGACATTCCTCCCCAAGCACGCGAACTCTATCAGAAAGTGCGTCTGCGTTCGATTGTGAATGTTGCGTCAGGACTCATTGGTTTATCGCTAATGGATTCTCCAGAAACCGGAGAATCCCTAGAAACCAGAAAGATCCACTATCGCCCTATAGACCCTTGCCATGTGGCATATCTCAAAGCAATGGGTGTGCAGTCTTCTCTGGTGGTGCCGATTCTGCATGGCGATCGCTTGTGGGGGCTTTTAGTCGGTCACTACTCGCAACCGCAAGTAATCTCAGAACGGGAACTGGAAATTGTCCAGATGGTAGCCGATCAAGTGTCGATTGCGATCGCTCAATCTACTTTACTCACCCAAACCCGCGAAAAAGCTCAGCGGGAAGTCACGCTTAACCGTGTCGCTACCCTGCTGCAT
>NZ_JACJOQ010000649.1:0-18948 GCF_014695635.1 Coleofasciculus sp. FACHB-712
ATCGCATCTAATTCTGCGGGGACATTGGGCAGGGAATTAAAGCCAGGAACTGCATGAGATAGCCCTAGCGCTAGAACGGAGGTATTTTGAATGCCAGGAGGAAGGCGATCGCGCACATCTGTTAAGTCAGCAGATAGCACCGTAGAAACGGAGTAGTTCTCAATTAAATATTTTTCGCCATCAAACAATGCACTGATGGGAATATAGCGAGTGACCCGATCCATCGAAAAAACTAAATTTTGAATTTTATTCGCTTTAAGTTCGGGTTCAATCGGTTTAATGAGCCAGTCGTAGAGTTGTTTACCCGTCGCCTTGACTTCGGCAATGTCAGACCGGGAATCTTCTACTAACTGGCGGAATTTTAAAACAGATTCGCCTAATTGCCGTTGCGTCACGGGAACTTCCAGGCTCTTAACAATACCTCCTTTCGATGCCCATAGCAGCCAAATTTTGTCCTTGAGTACAAAGGGATAAATCAGCACGGTACCTGGTTGAGCTTCGACGATTTCTTTAGCTTTACTAAGTTTATTGGGGTCAAAAAAGGCATCATCTTGAGCGCGACGGCTGCGAATTTCTTTTTGAATGGTTTCAATTGTCTGATTATATTGTTCGGTTAAAGCCTGAAGCCGATCGTTGAATTGGCTCAACTGGCTGCACCGATTTTGCTTGCACTGCTCCACTTGCTGCCCAAAAGCGATTAAGGTTCCATTTTCTTTGAGAATCTTTTCTTCAATGGGATTTAAGGCGATTCCTGAAGTTTTATCCCCAGCTCTCGCATTTTTTGTATAGTTGGGTAATTCCTGAATCTTCAACAGTTCTAACACCTGTTGAGCTTCTAAAATTCGTCCTTGCGACAGCAACAAGTTAGTGAAGGCGCGATAGGTGTCGGCAATGGTTTGAGTATAGGATTCCTGTTGCTCTCGTGGCAGCACTCGTAAATCTTGGCGAATTACTTCGGTGACATTCACGGCTTGCTTATAGAAAGCGATCGCTAATTCTGGCTGATTCTGTTTCTCTAACAGAAAACCCATATTGCCAAGCGCAATTCTTTCGCCTGTCTTATCGCCAATTTCTCTAGCAATTCCCAATGCTTGCTGAAAAAACTCTAACGCTTGGGGATACTGTTCTAACTGGTTGTAAACTCCCCCAATGTTATTAAGAGTCGCCCCAACGCCAGCCCGATCGCCAACGGTTTGACGAATCGCTAAAGCTTGCTGAAAGAACTCCAGCGCCTGGGGATACTGTCCCAACTGATTAGAAACGACTCCGATATTGTTGAGGGTGACTCCCTCACCCGCCTTGTCGCCAATTTCTTTGAGAATCCCCACCGCCTGCTGATAGAGTTTCAATGCTTCGGGATATTGACCTAAATTACGGTAGGTTTCTCCAAGATTGTTGAGAGTCGTTCCCTCTCCTGCTTTATCGCCGATTTCTCGACGAATCTCCAAAGCTTGCTCGAAGAATGCCAGCGCCTGAGAATACTGCCCTAAATTTTCGTATACTCCTCCAATGCTGTTGAGGGTATTTCCTTCACCCGCGCGGTTGCCGATAGTTCTGCGGTTAGCTAAAGCTTGTTGATAGAATTCCAGTGCTTGGGGATACTGACCTAAACTATCGTAAACTCCCCCCATGTTGCTGAGCGTGCGCCCCTCACCAGCTTTGTCACCGATGGTTCTAGCAATCTCTATTGCCTGCTGATAGAATTCCAGTGCTTGGGAATACTCGCCCATGCTGTAGTACACGCCCCCAATGTTATTGAGAGTCGCCCCAACACCAGCTTTGTCGCCGATAGTTTTAAGAATTCCCGACGCTTGCTGGTAAGACTCCAGCGCTTTTGGATACTGCCCCAGACTGTCATAAACTGCCCCGATACCAATGAGGGTGCGCCCTTCACCTGTCTTGTCACCGATCTCTTGGCTAATTGCTAAAGCTTGCTGATAATATTCCAGAGCTTGAGGATAGTTGCCTAAGCTGCGATAAACAACACCAATGTTGTAAAGGTTACGCCCTTCATTGGCGGGATTGCCGATATCTCGGCTGATTGCTAAAGCTTGTTGATGGACTTCTAGAGCTTGAGGATACCTGCCTAGCTTGCGATAAGTGATGCCCAAGTTATTTAGAGTGCGGACTTCACCCAAGCGATCGCCAATATCCCTGAGAATTTTCAAAGCTTGTTGTTGAAACTCTATCGCCTTTTGATACTGTCCCTGACTGTCATAAACTCCGCCAATAGTGTTCAGAGTTCTGCCTTCGCCTAGCTTGTCATTTGCTGCTTTCGCAGTTTCCAAAGCTTGCTGGAGGAACTCTAGTGCTTGCGGATATTGTCCCTGACCGCTATAAACAATGCCAATGTTATAGAGAGTGTTTCCTTCACCTATCTTGTCATCTGTTGTTTTTAGAATTCCCAACGCTTGTTGTAGAATCTCCATTGCTTTAGGAAACTGTCCTAACTCGCGGTAAGTAGCACCAATTTCTGTCAACGTCCGTCCTTCGCCCACCTTGTCGCGCACTTCTTTTCGGAGAGGCAGTGCTTGCTGTAAGGTTTCTAAAGCTTTGGCGTATTGACTCAAGCCGTTGTAAACTTCCCCCAGGCTAGTAAGTGCTTCACCAACCCCTGGTTTATCGCCAATTCTTGTGCGAATTTCCAGAACTCTTTCTAGGGTTTGCAGAGCTTCTTTAAACTGGCTGTTACGAAATTGCTGAATGCCTAGTTGAAACAGCCGATCTGCCTCAGTTTTTTGCTCTTGTCGAGATGCGATAAACCGCATTTTTTGTGCTGGTTCCACTAGGAACTCTGGTAAGGCTAAGGACCTCGCTGCCATTGGGAAGAAGCAACCGAAAGATAAAAGTAAGGCTGTAGTAAAGCTAAGTTTCTGAACAGGGGGACGCATAAAAATACTGCTACACAAGCGGATTAGCTTTAATATCCTTCATCGCGTTTCTTTTGTAGTAAGTAATTGATATCTGTCAGTCTTACCAGTAAAAGGTTTATCCAATCGTCAGCGCGATCCTCCTCCTTGCGTCCCGCCAGGAACTGCAATTTCCGCAGGATTGTAAGCGCCACCTCTAAGCTGGGTTCCGCCCCCTGCCTGCCCTTTAGGTGTATTTAAAGCACCAGCAGGTTGAGAGATTGGTGGAGTGCTTTCCTGTGTTTGCTGCGGAAGTAAGGGTGCGGTAGCGATCGCCTCAAGTCCCACTGACTTCAACAAATCTTCCCAGGCGGCTGCTAGCGTAGAATCGTTAGGGCGATCGCGACGTAGCTCAGCCAGAGTCGTCAGAGTCTCATACCAGATGCCAGCTTTTGCATAGATAACTGGACGCTCTTGGGGAGATGCTTGCTGTAATTGACTGGCAAGAGAGGCGCTTAATTCGTTGCGTCGAATCCAGCCTTCAACCGAAATATTACTCCCCCGGTCTTCAGGGTCGCAAAGCAGTGCTAAGGAAAAACGGTATGTTTTTCCAACTTGTAGCGATCGCGCATTTGCTTTTTCAGGGAGGCTAACGCTAACAACACCAGGATTTTGAGAAATCTTGAAAGTGGTCTCGTAAACAACCTGTTTTCCCTCTACATCCCATACCATCAACTCTGCTGCCTGCGGGGCATTTTTAGGAATATAAAAGAAGAAGGTTGGGTATCCTGTAACCGTCACCCCAAAATTCTTACCAGGATTCTTGCCTGGTACCAATGCAGTTAGACGCTTTGCATCAACAATACAGGCGCTACTACCACGCGAGGCTCCTGGTTCTCGAATATTTGGAACTTCTTGCTCTGGAGGATTGTAAACGATACCCCTCAAAGGGAATCCTCCACCTTCCTGTCTATTCTGTGTTCTTGGCTCAAAAGAGACGAGATTGTTAGGAAGTCCTATAACACCCGTCAATTTGGCATTATTCAAATTCACCCTGGTTAAGTTGGCATTGGTCAAGTTAGCACCAGACAAGTCAGCGCCACTTAAGTTGGCACCACTCAGGTTAGCTCCTCTCAAGTCGGCTGCAACCAATTTGGCACCAATCAGGTTGGCATCACTAAGATCGCAATTCAAGCATTTATTGGTTTCCAGCAACCGTTTAACGTGTTCGGGATTTTCCGCTCTCACTGGCGTAGCGAACCAGAGAGCAGACAAAAGTCCAACGGCGGCTAGAATTCTTTGTTTCATTGCATTTGTTGCCTCTCCTAAGCGTTAAGCGCCTCTAGTATAGCCAATTGCCAAAGCATCAACTATCTGAGTTGGGCGTGTTATTATCCATTTCTAATCAGCATCAGAGGTACCCAATCGTAAGCAAGAAGGTGAGAAATTTTTCCCATCTCTTTTACCTTTACCAAGTACCTGAATTTTGATACTTTTTTAAAGTCCATTTCCTATCAAAATAAACGGTGCCCAATAATAGGGGTGAGAAAATTTTGAGCCGTTGCTGGGGGCTATCGGCGGTCGAGAGCCAGGTATTTGTTCCACAACAATGCCACCACGAGAATTGGTATTAGCTGCTGTTGAGACATTGCCTTGTAACAGATTGAGTTGAGCTTGGCGCAACGCTTCCGCTTTAGTCATCGCCTTTTCAGAGGTGCCGTTGGCTAAATTTTTATAAAATTGCTGCATCAAAAGACTGGTGCTGCTATCGTCCACGAGCCACAGGGAAGCCATCACCGCCTTCGCTCCCCGGTTTAAGAAGTGGTAAGCCATACTAGCAATTTCTATGCCGTCTTGACGGGGACCAGCCAAGGCTGTTTGGCAAGCTGACAGCACAACCAAATGAATGTTATTTAACCCGGTTAAGGTTTTTATCTGAGGAATCGTGAGTTGTTCGCCGGTTCCTAAGAGGATGTAAGATTTATCTGCGCTATCAGGAACAAATACCCCATGAGTCGCCAGGTGTAAAATTCTATAATTTTTCAAATTGTCTTGCAGAGTAGCAAAGTCAAAAGAACGGTTTAAAAACTTTTGACCGGGATAAATTCCCTGATTATTTTTAGTTTCTTGACGCACAATCGCATCGATTTCAGCAGGCACATTTGGTAGAGAACCAAAACCAGGGACAGCATCAGATAATCCCATTGCCAAAACAGGGCTATTTTGAGTACCGACAGGTAGTTTATCGCGGGTGTCAGTATCTTCTGTCAATACATTGTAGATGGTGTATTTTTCGATTAGGTATTGTTTCCCGTCATAAAGGGCGCTCATTGGAATATAGCGCGTCACTCTGTCGAGAGCAAAGACCAAGTTTTTCACCTGGTTATTCTTATTCTGAAGTTCCGCCTCTAAGTCTTTGATTAGCCAGTTATAAAGTTTTAGACTAACTGCTTGTATTTTAGTAGCTTCAGCAGAACCGCAATGAGCAGCGTTCTCGCACTCCTTCATTAAATCGCGGAACTCTTTGACCGTTTTTCCTAATTCATCTCTTCCGACGTTAACTTTAACGGTTTTGACCGCACCCCCTGGGGCATATAGTTGTAACCACAGTTCGTTTTCTAGAACCAAGGGATAAATCATCACCGTGCCTGGTTGCGCTTCGACAATCTCTTGAGCTTTTGCCAGTTTGTTTGGGTCAAAGAAAGCGTCATCTTTGGCACGGTTAGCGCGAATTTCTTGGTCAATCTTCTGCAATTGTTGGTCAAATTCAACAATCAGAGAGGTGCGGCGAGTAGTAAGCTCTTTAAGTTGACTACAATTGGTACTTTCGCACTCATTAATTTGTTTTGCTAAGGCAATGATGGACTCGCTTTGAGCAGGAATCTTTGTCTCCGTAGGAGAGAGTGGAATATTATGCTTATCCCCCGTAACACCTCTAGGACTGATGGCTTCGCGAATTTCCTGCTCTCTCAATAGTTGCTGCACTTGTAGAGCTTCTTTATCCCGTCCTTGGGAGAGCAACAAGGCTGCTAACTGACGATAAATATCTGATACCTTCACCTTGTCGAAATCAACTGTTGCATCCAAGAAAGAGTTTTGTAACTCTTGTGGTAAACCTTCGATACCACGCCTGACTTCCTCAATTTTGTTAACCGATTGCTTATAGTAGGTAATGGCAACACTTGACTGATTCAAATCGTGGTAGATACGAGCTAATCCTGAATAAATGAAAGCATCAGCGCCAGGAGCTTGATTATGGGTTGCGATCGCAAGTGCTTGTTGATATACCTCAATGGCTTCTTCTTGGCGTCTAAATTTGCGATGGATATGTCCAACCAGAGTAAGAGCTTGTTTTTCCCAAACTTTATTTTGGACTTTTCTAGTAAAATTCAACCAAGTTTGAGCGGCTTCCATTGCTTGTTTGTCATTACCCAATTGCCCGTAGCCAAGACTCAGCAAGATATTAGCAAATGCTTGGATTTGCGGCTCTTTAATTTCTCCAGCAATTGCTAATCCTTCTTGAGCGGATTCAATAGTTTTTTGTGGATTTCCTTGGGCAAAATAGTTTTGGGCGATAAAAAGCAGCACAAGGCTTTCGTCAAAGCGATTTTTGAGTTGACGTAGTATGGGCAGTGCTTGTTGATAGAATTCGTTACTTTTTTGGTAATCCCCAAGCTCAGCATAAACAATCCCCAGAGAAGTTAGCGGTAAGGTCTGTGCTGCTGGAATATTAGTTTCACGGGCAATTTTCAAACTTTGTTGAAGTGAATCCCATGTTTTCTGATATTCACCTAAATCTTTGTAGCGGTTACTCAACCGAGCTAAAGCATGGGATTCTAGCCTACGATTTTTTAATTCTCGCGCAATTGCTAATCCTTGCTCTACTAACTGTTTGCCTTCTGTGTATTTGCCAATAATTCCGTAAGAGTTTCCTAACTTGATTAGTAACTCTGCTTCTTGTTCGCGATTATTTATTTTCCTTGCCTGTGCTAAACTCGGCTCTGCAACTGCAATTACTTTTTGATATTCTCCCAAAGCCTCATACATTCCACTAAGAATAGTCGCCGCCGCTACTTCTCCAATGAAATCTTTGTTTTTGCGCGATATCTCCAAAGACGTTTGTCCTACTGCTATCCCCTGTTCGTATTCTCCTTGAACTCTGTAGGCGTCGCTGAGAGCATTTAAAGCTAGGGCTTCACGAGAAGTATTTTGCCTTTGTCGTGCTAAAGTTAAAGCTTGCTTGGCTGTTTCCACGGCTTTGGTAGTATCACCTAACAAGCCATAACTCTGGCTTAGGGACGTTAAAGCACTGATTTCATAGTTGTTCAGTTTTGCCTTTTGTACTACTGCCAACCTAGCTTGAGCAAACTCCACCGCTTTTTGATAGTTACCTTGGTTGGAGTAAATTTTTTCAAGAATATCCAAAGCATTCTGCTCTAGTTGGGGGTTTTCTAGCTGCTTGGCAATTGCTAAACATTGCTCAGCCGACTGCAATGCTAAGGGATAATTTCCCTGTTTGTTGTAAGCGCTGCTCAAGCTTGCCAGTGCCTCTGCTTCAAAGGAGGATTCTTTGATTTTCCGCGCAATGGTTAAGGCTTGCTGACTGACTTCAATGGCTTTCGGAACATTTTTGAGAGGTACATTGTATAAGAAAGCCAACCGCAGCAGCGCGTCTACTTCTAATTTAGGTTTACCCAGGGTTTGTGCACGCTTTAATAGCTGTTGCGCCCAATCAATAGCTTTGTCATATTCCCCAAGATTGCTGTAACTCAGGCTTAAGCCATCTAGGGCACTCGACTCTGTGCTTAACGCACTATCTTGTAAATTTGGCAATAGTTTAGCGATTTCGATTTGTCGCGCTGCGGCTAATGCTTGCTGGTAGGTTTCGACTGCCTTTTGATTTTCTCCAAGTACGTTATAGGTGCTGGCTAAAGTGAGTAAAACATCTGCCTCACCCCGTTTATTATTTTGCTGTCGTGCAATTTCGACTTGTCGCAACCTGATTTCAATATATTTGCGAGAGTCGTCCTGAGTATTGTAAATGCTAGCAAGCTGAGTCAGAGCTGAGTCTTCAATACCTAAATCCTTGGTTTCTCGCGCAATGCTCATCGCTTGTTGTAACACTTCAATCGCTTTTCGCTCGTCTTGAAAGAAGCTGTAAGCTGCTCCCAGATGAATTAAAGCACTTGCTTCTGATTTTGTTTTTTTCAATTCTCTGGCAAGGTTTAAAGCTTCCTGTGCCAACTCTATCACGCGAGAATACTCTGCTTTTGCTTGAGGATACACCCCTCTGTTGACAAATGATATGGCTGTTGAGCTATATATTCCACTTAACAAGATTAGGGTTTCTAGTTGAGCGGGTTTATCCTTGATTTCTCGGCGAATAGCTAATGATTCTTGAAGGAATTCAATGGCTTGCTCGTCTCTACCTTGCAAATAGTAAGAACTTCCGATTAGAGATAGAAAGTTAGACTCTTGGGGCTTATCTTGGGTTTCTCGTGTAATCGCCAGTCCTTGTTGATAAAATACGATCGCTTGCTCATATTGATTTTGACTAAAGTAAATATAGGCTATTCCAGAGAGAACATTGGCTTCTTGCGCTTTATTGGGAATGGCTTGCGCGATTGCCAGAGCTTGTTGCTTAAAGGCGATCGCTTGCTCGTATTGCTTGAGACTGCTGTAAGCCTTCCCTATGAATAGAAGAATGCCAACTTCTTGGGACTTATTCTTTACTTCTCTGACAACAGGGAGGGATTGTTGGTAAAAAGCGATCGCTTGCTCATATTGTTTTTGATTAAAGTAAGAATCTCCCATTCCTTCGAGAATGCCAGCTTCTACTAGGTGAATTCCTACGGCTTGAATAAGAGGCAATGCTTGCTGATAAAATTGCAAAGCCTGGTTATACTTGTCTTGATTAAAGTAAGTTAAGCCGAGCTGATAGAGAGTTTCCCCTTCACCTACACGGTTTTGCACTTCACGGCTGAGGGCTAACGATTTCTCCAACCACTCCAAAGTACGAGGATACTCTTTCATGCCTCGATAGACTGTCCCCATTCGGCGCATAGTAATTCCCAGTAGAAATTTATCCCCTAATTCTTGTTGGATTGCCAGCGCTTGCTGTAAGCTTTCTAAGGCTTTGGGATATTGCTGAAGACCACCCGCGTAAAGCGTGCCAAGACTACTGAGGGTTTTACTTTCTCCTGCTTTGTCTTGTACTTCCCGACGAATCGCCAAAGCTTGTTGCAAGGTTTCTAAAGCTTTGTCATTTTGGTCATTCCAGAAATAACTCAAGCCAATATTATCTAGGGTTTCTCCTTCCCCTGTACGATCTTTTAATTCTCTGCGAATAGCCAAAGCTTGCTGCAAAACATCTAAAGCTTTGTCAGGTTGCCGCAACCAGTAGTAAACCTCGCCGATGTTGTTCAGGGTTTGCCCAATTCCGGCTTTGTCATTCAGTTGTTGCTGTATTTCTAGCACCCGTTGATAGGTGGCGAGTGCCTTTGGGTATTGCCCTTGACGATACTGCTGTACGCCTTGTTGGAAAAGTCGGTCTGCTTCAGTTTTCCGGTCTGTAGAGGTTGGTGCCTGTGCTAAAGCGCTTTCAGAAGGATCGAGGATCAAGGATGAAGGGTGAAGGGTGAGAAGCAGGCTAATCGTGAGAAGACTGACGTGATAGACGCGACGATGCATTGGACAACTCCTCCACAAGCGGTTTAGCAGATGGCTGGCTTAGAAATTGGTCATTTCATCAGTAGGGAATCGGCAAAAGCCAGATGCTTTCTGAGGAAATCACGGTTGGCAAGCAGAAAATTTCTATGCTACTGGAAGAGATCCACGCTTGCGATCGCTTGTTACGGAAGAATCGCACTGAGAACAGCACTCGCGTACAGGTTTTATGTCCCTATTGATGGGTTATCAGGGAGAAGAGTCATCTGACAATCTCAGGAGGCGATCGCGCTCAGTCTAGAGGTACAATCCTCTAGGTGTACTGAGGACGATAGGCAACGTGTTAGAAGAACCACAAACCTCGCCATCACTGCCACCTACAGGCGCGATTGAAAGCGTCTCTCTAACAGCTACGACAGAGAACTGGTTTGAATACCCAGTCAAGGCGCATCCTCACCATACTGACTATGCAGGGATTGTCTGGCATGGCTCCTATATTGCCTGGATGGAGGAAGCGCGGGTGGAATGCCTGCGCTCAATTGGCATCGAATTTGCAGATTTAGTCGCCTTGGGATGCGATATGCCGGTTGTGGATCTTTCGGTGCGCTACCACCGCCCTCTGCGGATGGGAATGAGTGCTGTGCTAAAGACGCGCATGGCAGATACCGAGGGCGTCCGCATCAATTGGGATTATCAGCTTCAATCTATGGATGGGCAAGAGTTGTACCTCACTGCCAAAGTCACATTAGTGGTAGTGGATCGAGAGAAGGGTAAGATTATGCGCCAGTTACCACCGACCATGAAAGATGCGTTAGCACGACTTTCGGCGGTTTAATCTAAATGGGTAAGCTTTTGTACCTAATGCTCCCTAAAATGTTAAGTCAATAGTTTTGATTGCAGGTAAAACCTTAATTGTGAAGTTATTTGTATACCACACGCCCGAACTGACGCCCTCCGACAGTGTACCTGAGTGCGCGATCGCCATCGATGTACTCCGCGCTACGACTACTATCGCCACCGCGCTGAATGCGGGTGCTGAGGCTGTCCAAGTCTTTAGCGATATGGGAACCTTGATGCAAGTCAGCGAACAGTGGCAAGCCGATCTCCGGTTGCGCGCTGGTGAACGAGGCGGTGCTAAAGTGTCTGGCTGCGATTTGGGCAATTCTCCCCTGGATTGTACGCCAGAGCGCGTACAGGGACGACGATTATTTATCAGTACTACGAATGGCACTCGCGCCCTAACGCGAGTACAGAAGGCTCCAGTGGTTCTGGCAGCAGCGTTAGTGAATCGTCAAGCGGTGGTAGAATACGTTCTCAGCAAGCAGCCAGAGACGGTTTGGTTGCTGGGATCGGGTTGGGAAGGTAGTTTTTCTCTGGAGGATACGGTGTGTGCAGGTGCGATCGCTCATTCTTTGCAAGAGAAAGGTTCGCTAGAAATAGGTAACGATGAAGGATGTGCCGCGATCGCTCTTTACCAACAGTGGCAAAATAATTTACTAGAGTTGTTCCACCACGCCAGTCACGGTCAACGGCTGTTACGCCTCGATTGTCAAGAAGACCTGAAATATTGCTCCCAAACCGATATTTTAGATGTGCTGCCGATTCAACGAGACATTGGAGTGTTGGTTAAGAATATCTAAGCACGCCTTATTACTTTTCTCCGTCTGTAGAATGCAGTTTACTAAGCGAATACCAAGGGGAAATGTATTACTTATAAAGTCATGAAGCATCTAACTGGGTGGATTTGCGATCGCTCGATTAGATGCATCACTATCTTTAGAATTCAGCAGTCGTTTGATTTCATTCAAAATGATGTCTAACCCTGCATCTTTCGCTAAAAAAGCATCGGCTTCCGGACAGATTTCTCTGCCAAACTCTAATTCATTGGCACTAATAAAGCCGGTTGCTAAAACTAATAAGGGAGGATTTATAAGATCATTTTTTATATGATTGATGATCTCGCAACCATCCATGCCTCTCTCATACGGAGCTGGGGGAATAGAAAAATCTATAATCAGTAAATCGTAATTTTCTATTTCTTGTAAAAACGTAAAGACTGTTTTATAAATATGAACTTCAAAATCTTTTCGTAAAAATCGCTCGATAATCAAACACCAATTTTCATCATCATCCAATACACCTATCTTGTACATGGATTTTGATCCCTCTCTAATCAATAGCTGGGCGAAGCCCAAACCTAAAATGTATTCGCTCAGCTCAATAGCAATCTACTCTCAACGAAACTTATTCTTTATTCTCTATTATAGTTGGGACATCAACTCAATTAAATAAACGGGGTGGGCATGAGTTGGGCAATCATTTCTTTCAACAAGGCTACGCCATCAGAGTAGGGGAAGAACAACTTTGCTCCCCTACTGTCAGTGGCAATTAGCAATGGGTTGAGCCTAAATTGAAAAGTAAAAACCCAACAAGCGTTCCATCACACAAGCCGCAATCCGCTCAGCGGCTCCTGCTTCTCCCATGCGGCGGCGTCCATTTTCAGCAATCAGTTGCAGCCGATCGGGGTCGCGTAATAAATATTGCACAACCCCGGCGACTTTAGCGGGTTGTTCTACCAAAATCAGGGAGGGTCCTAGCAGGCGAGATTGAGCTTCGGCAAAGGCGCTCGTAAACTGAGGACCTTCTCCGGGGATCGCGATCGCGGGTTTCCCCAATCCGACAAACTGCTCGGTTGCCGTACCAGCCATTGCGATCGCTAAATCTGCTTGATTTAAGCAATCGTTATAAGCGTGCTGAGTCAGAATCAGAGTGCCATTTTCTTTCGTAAAACTTAGTGCTTCTGGGTCAGAAATCGGTGAGGGAGAGAATTTCTCATTTGCCCCCAGTGCATTAGATTGTCGCCAACCGTGAGCTTCAAGGGTTTGGCACAAAGGGTCTAAATTTAACCCAAGTGCGATCGCGCCCAGAAATAGGACGGGTCGAGGGGCAAACGCCTGCATTAACCCCGCACAAGCTTGCATAATTCGCTGCCAATTGGCATAAGCTTCTGGCGGTCTAGAACCAGGGAGAAGCGCCACCATTAGCGATCGCCTCATCTCTTCCTGTTCAGCATTTGACGAATAAAATATTGCTTTTGGTCTGGGTGGTTCCAAACCGTCCATCATCGGGTTCCCTAAATCAAACGCCGGGATAGACCACTTCTTCAACATCTGAGTTGTCAGCCCATCTCTGGGAAACACCGCCTTACAACGCCGCTGACTCATCAGCCAACGTTCCCAAGGCAGGTAAACAGACCCAGACCAACCTTCCCAGCGCCCTCTTTGGTCGCGCCGTGGCAATGGCCCCGCTTCATCTCGCAAATAATATTCGGATTTAGCCGTACCCACAAAAGCATAGGGAACGCCGCTTAACCAGCCAAATAGTAGCGGGACAATATCTCCCACCGCCAGGATTACGCCTCTGCTTCGCTCCTTGGTTCTGCCTGGGGACGCCCACTTCCGGATCGCGCGGTGCTGGGCGAGGGTGAGCTGTAGTAAACCGCCCTGTACATCTCGCACCAGTTGACGCCCATCCATATAGATAAAGCCACCGGAGGGCATCGTTTGCACGTGACCAATGATGGGGATATCTAACTCAGCGTAAGCTCGCCCATCACCCACCAATGGCAAGGCTGCTAGTTCCAAAGAATGAGACTGTTGCTGAAGTTCTTGCAAAATCCGGACGGCAATAATGTCCTCCCCATGACCATTGCTGAGGCACAGTACCCTCATCCCAGACCTCCACAGATTTTAGATTTTCGATTGTTTCTCCATTGCCAATCCAAAATCCAACCTTCCTGACTCCAGAGAAGCCAGGGAAAAATTTCCAAATTCAAAATCGACGAATGGAACCAGACGGCAATAGCGAGTGTCAAATTTAACAAAACCTCGTAAGCGATAAGCAATTAGCGATTTTACACTAGCTACCGTCTTATACCATTTCGCTGGATATCTGTATGCAATCTCCTTCTCCTCCTCTCTCTCCCTGGTTTTCTATAATGCGCGTTCCTTCTTTGGCTATTTGCACTTTAGCGGTTTTGGCTGCGAGCGATTTCAGTTCTCTGGCTAGCGCCAGTACAACTTCTTCATCTCCAACCCAGACACCAAACGCTGAAGAAGTTGTCGTTGTCCCAGTCACTTCCGATGTGCCCTCCTCGACAGCCGCAACTCAAAAAATAGCAGATGCTCAGGTCGTTGTCCCCGTTAGTTCGGGTACGCGCCAGCCATCCGCGCCAGCTCAACAACCCGTCAATCCTGAGGTAGTTGTTCCCGTTAATTCTGCCACCACCCGCCCCGCGAGAGCCATTGCGGCACCGGAAACCCGGACACTGCCTCAATTTACTCAGACGACTCGCGTTCCCCAAAAAGCGCCTGCTAGCTCTCTCAATTCACCAGATTTGGTCGTGACCGCGACAGGTATTGAGGTAGCGGGAGCGACACCAGAGTTGCAGCAAATTGTCCGTCAAACGATTAAAACTCGTCCGGGTGGAGATACCAGTCAAAGCCAGCTGCAAAAGGATGTAACGGCGATTTTAGCGACCGGACTATTTACTGATGCCAACGTAACCAATTATACCGAGCCAAATGGACTGAGAACAGTCTTCGAGGTGAAACCCTTGGTGGTGCGATCGCTCAAACTTTCCGGTGCCCAAGCCCTGACCCCAGCGGTTGCCAACGACATTTTTAAATCCCAACTGGGGGCAAAAATTAGTCCCAATGCCCTCAACCAAAGTGCCGAACAAATCAATCAGTGGTACAAGCAAAATGGTTATGTGGCAGCACAAGTGCTAGCCGTGCAACCCAGCCGCGATGGGGTAGTCACCATTGAAGTCGCTGAGGGTACCGTCGGGAATGTGAAAATCCGCTTTTTGGACAGCGAGGGCAAGCCAACCAAAGGACGCACCCAAGAAAATTTCGTCCGTCAGGAGTTAAAACTGAAGCCGGGTCAACCCTTCCGGGTCGATGCGGCACGGACAGACTTGCAACGGCTGTATCAGTTAGGGCTGTTTGACAACGCGGATGTTTCCCTTACTGGCGATTCTCGAAAAGTTGACGTGAGCTACGACCTTACCGAACGCACTTCCCGCGCCGTCAACGTTGGAGGTGGTTACAGCGAGAACAGTGGCATCTTCGGCAGCATTAATTATAAAGACCAGAATTTTGGGGGCATTAACCAGCAGGTGGGTTTGAATGTCCAAGCAAGCCGGAGCGATTTACAGTTTAATGGGAATATTACCAGTCCCTATCGCGCCAGCAATCCAGACCGCCCTGGATATAGTATCGAGGCATCTCGACAGCGGCAACTTTCCGAAACCTTCAATGAAGATGTCAAGTTGCCGAATGGGGACAAAGTTCGGGAAGGGCAGTTTGGCGGCGGCGTCACCTTCACGAAACCTGTGGGCGATGTGCAGGCATCGGTAGGCGTGAACTACACCCGCACCAGTATCCGCGATAGCAAAGGCAATCTCTCACCCGTAGATGAATTAGGAAATCGCCTTTCCTATAGCCAAAACGGTATCGACGACAAAGTTTCCGTGTCTGCTGGGATCGCACAAGACAAACGAGACAATCCGATTAACCCAACCAAAGGCTCGGTCGTCAGCCTCAGTACAGAACAATCGATCCCGGTTGGGAACGGTAGTATTTTGATGAACCGGGTTAAGGCAAACTACAGCCAGTACATACCCTTTAATTTAACCAACGGTGCAACTCCAGATGTATTAGCCTTCAACGTGCAGGGAGGCACAACCATCGGCAATCTCCCGCCCTATGAAGCCTTTAATCTAGGTGGCATCAATTCTGTACGGGGCTACGGAAGTGGTGATGTTGCCAGCGGTCGCAGCTATGTGTTAGCCTCTGCCGAGTATCGCTTCCCAGTTTTTAAGCCGGTAGGTGGCGTTTTATTCGCTGACTTTGGCTCCGACTTAGGCTCTGGCGATACGGTGCCGGGAGAACCTGGAACTGTCCGTGGCAAACAAGGAACTGGCTTTGGCTACGGAGCTGGTGTGCGCGTCCAATCCCCGATTGGCTTGCTCAGGGCTGACTTTGGTATCAACGACCACGGTGAAAGCCGACTCCAATTCGGCATCGGTCAAAGGTTCTAACATCGGAAGGAAGAGAAATTTAAAATGAGTTCAAATTAGCTCATCCTTCATTCTTGGTGATTGCATGGACACGCTAGTTGGCAAAACTTTGCAGGGTGGCAAATACACTCTCGATCGAGAACTGGGACGGGGTGGCTTTGGCGTTACCTTTCAAGCCACCCACCACTACTTGGGTCAACCTGTAGTCATTAAAACGCTTAACGATTCCCTCTGTCGGCATCCTGACTTTGCCAGATTTGGGCGTCAGTTTCAGGATGAAGCAAGACGTTTAGCGTTGTGCGTCCATCCCAATATCGTTCGGGTTAACGATTTCTTTTTGGAAGCTGGGTTGCCCTACCTGGTAATGGACTATATTGCGGGTCAAACTTTGCAAGAGGTCGTGTTTCCGGACAAGCCGCTGCCAGAGTCCGCTGCTATTCACTTCATGCAGCAGATTGGGGCAGCAGTCAAAGTGGTGCATCAAAATAATCTGCTGCATCGGGATATCAAGCCCCAGAACATCATTCTGCGCCAAGGAACTCAAGAGGTGGTGCTGATTGACTTTGGGATTTCGCGGGAGTTTACGCCAGACTCAACCCAAACTCACACAAGTATTGTTTCCGAAGGGTATGCCCCCATTGAGCAGTACCTGCCCCAAGCAAAGCGCACCTCAGCGACAGATGTTTATGGGTTAGCCTCCACACTTTACGCGCTGTTAACGGCAACAGTACCAACGCCTGCGGTACTGAGAGACAGGCAACCGATGCCAGCGCCCCGCGACTTAAAACACTACCTGAGTCCGGCGGTAAATCAGGCGGTGATGCGCGGGATGGCTGTTGATGCTCAATATCGACCTGGCAGTGTAGATGAGTGGCTGTCTCTGTTGCCGGATCTTCAGTTTGGAGGTTCCACTGCCGAAACAATGCCGCCAACTCATACAGTGGCAACTATCCCAGCGATCTCTCCATCACCGCCTAGAGGCGAAGCTTTGGTGGGAAAAAATTCGGGTTCAAGAAATGGAGGCGCGATCGCTTCGCCCGTACCAGAAGAGAGAAACCATCAATCCAGTTCTTCCTTCTTCCGAAATCCCCGCAGTCTTTTCATTGCTACAGGAATCGCGATCGCATCCGGTTTAGCGATCGCGTTGAGTTCTGTCTGGCGTCAGCCTCAACCGCCTGACGCTTCCCCTGTTGCCCAACCGGAATCCCAGCCGCAAAATCAGCCACAAGAGGCACAAACTGTCACTCCCGAATCCGTAGAGAAAGTTAATATCACCCCTACTGAGTCTGAACGGCAACCCGTTGAAGTTCAAAAATCCTTCCGCAGAAAATCTCAGCAGCGGGTTAACCGCGATGTTCCAGAGGTTCCTGCAAACACTTCATCGAAATCCCCGAACTCAAACAAGCCGCAATCTAATCGTGAAACGAACAAGAACGCCGGACAGGCAGAAATAGAACGCAGGGAGCAAAAACAGCCGGTTCCTACATCCGAAAAAACTCCGCCACCGGCTGCTAACAATCCACAACCTTCTCCCGCTTCGGAACAGCCGCCACCATCCCCGGTTGCCAATCCGCAGCCTCCCGCCGCTTCGGAAGTGACGCCGCCATTCCCTCGCAGCGATCGCAAGCCAACTAATCCTGCACCCTCATCTGCACCAGAGACTTCCGCACCGCCAGGTTCAGTTGTCGTGCCAGTTGTTAAACCAGAAACTCAATCCCAACCGGAATCGGAAAAGAAGTCTAAGCCGGACAAGCCAGAAAAACCGGACAAGCCGGAGAAATCGGACAAACAGAAGGATAATTAGCGACTGCTTGTATCGACGTTTGCACAATTGGCAGCGATCGCTTTTCCCTCTATATTTGGGATGCCAACCGCCGATTAAACCGAACTGAATCGTTCGGCTATTACTCCCGAAAACTGTCTCTGGAAACCTTGTTAAATTCAGTCATTCCTTCAACAAATAACTATAATAGAATATGTGAGACAGGGGGCCTTAATGGTTTCGACAGGTTGGCGAACGCTGCCCCGTGATTCAGGTCGAGAGTGAGTCTTCTCTCGTTAATACTGGACTCAAAAAAAAGTAACTGCGAAAAACAACATCGTAGCATTCGCTCGTCAGGCAGCTGTCGTTGCCTAAAAACCTCATCTTAGGTTTCTGAGCGTCTGTAGTCTGACTCCGTTAAGGGCTACAGAACAACCCCAACGGATGCGATAGCAAGTCGTCTCTGGTAGATTTGCTAGCTAAGACCTCATCAGAGAATCCTGTCATCCGGGATAATGGATGGTTCCCGCCTTGAGGGTTAGATAGGCTAAACCTGTGAATGAGCGATAGGTTAATACCCAATTTGGACACGGGTTCGATTCCCGTAGGCTCCACTTCTAATTACTTTTTCAAACCACCTTCTACCCAAAAGTACAAGGTGGTTTTTGCTTTTAATAAGTTTAGTTTTAATTATTTTAAGTTAATCGTTTAGAGTCAACTTTCCTGGAAAGCAGACCTAATAACACTTTTGCGTGTCGGTGTCCATTCTTCGACGGAAATCTCAATAGACTTTGACTTGACACTTTGTTATATATTGCTTAATCTATCATTAACTTATTCTTAATCATTTTGACGCGGGACTTTTACCAAAACACGAGCGTAACCTCGTGTCATTTGTGCTGGATATCGCGCTCGCTAGCCGAGAAATCCCGTACACTTCCTGCTTTTTAATCGCCCATTATCACTCAAATAGCACTTTAAAAATTCGGGAAATTTTTCAATTCTCCGTTTCACCAAGCTTAAATTTTTTAAGAGAGGTTTCAAAATGCAGTTTTTCATCTCTCCAAAGAAAGCTAGGAAATTTCTGATTTTCGCAGTCATAGGGTTCATCTTTGCCAGCCTTGCCAGTCAGTTAACAAGGCACTTCTTATACCAGCAAGGTTATAAGCTCTTATGGTTAAATAAAGTAGTAGAGTTATTCAACGTCGATCGCGAGAAAAATTTTCCAGCCTTGTTTTCAGCATCGCTGTTATTACTTTGTGCAATTTTGCTAGCGGTTATTACCTACGCGAAGAAAACTGAAAGCGATCGCTATACCTTCCACTGGGGCGTTCTGTCGGTTCTTTTTCTCTTTCTATCAGCAGACGAATGGCTAAGTTTCCATGAAAAGACGATCGAGCCACTTCGAGATACATTCAAAGCTACCGGATTTTTATACTATACTTGGGTAATTTTCGGTATTGCTTTTGTATTTCTTAAGTGCTTAAGCAAAATTAATTACATATTCGGTTCCGACTTTTTTTAGCACATTTTTGACATACTTTACTAAACTTTTCCAGTCCCGATAAGCCTCTATCTCTATCCATTCA